>DASPXY010000946.1:0-5371 GCA_035637055.1 Gemmataceae bacterium
TGAAGAAGCCGGCGTCCACCGCCTGTCTGTGGGTGAAGAAGGTGATGCTCGGCACCATCAGCGCCAGCACGCCCAGGGCAACCAACAGCAGCCCAATCAGCACAGAGATTCGCATGTTCGCTCTCCTCCGGTAAGGACAAAGTCAGGACGCGTTGCCGACCGCGTCGCGATTCTCTTAAGGCAAATTCCTTGCCAACTCTCTTGGACGACGCTCGCAAAAGCGCCGGCCCCGCTCTGAGCCTGGCACACCAATTGCACTCTCAAATTATCCCCATATCGGCGTCTCAACCGGGTGAGCCTCCCGGCGACCCCGGCACTCTCGCACCGTTGTCGTCGCACCGGAGGTCGAAAATGCTTCCCAGCAAGAAGTTCGTGATCCTCGTGGTAGGTGTGTTGGTCGGTCTGGGAGCGATTCCAGATGCCTCCCTCCGCGCACAAAAGGAGAAGGCGCCCGCGCCTGCCGCGAAAAATGGGAAGGATCCTGCCGGCGCGTCCGGGCCGGTGGTGCCTGTCGATCGGTAACGACTGCGACGACGGCGGCGGTCACTGTTTGCCGAGCAGCCAATCCACGGCCCAGCACCCGCGGACATGCTCGCCAGCCGCGCGACAATGGGCCAGGAGGTCAGGGTTCTCGCAACCGGCCTCTTCGAGTGCATCGGCGAGGATGGGCAATTCCTCGAAGCGGCGCTCCTCGTAAATCGTCCCGGCAATGGCCGTCACGGTCGCCGGCAGGTGCGTCGCGTCGAGCGGCCCCGTCCGGAATGGGTGGATGACGTCGCGCAGGAGGCTCCGGTGGCGGGTGCGCTCGACGTGCCAGGTCGGCGCACTCCGCGGGTCCACGCTACAGGCACGCAGCGGGCGATTCGCGATGGCGTTGGCGGCGTAGAGCGAGATATTACTGAGTAGGGTCTGCGTCAGCAGCGCGTCGCGCGGGTCGCCGGCTACCGCCCAGGCGGCCCACGCGGCGTGATTGCTCCGCGTCACGTCGTCGAAGGAGGCGCGCGACCAGGCGGTGGTCAGCGCCGCCTGCGACACCAGCCCGTCGGCGAACTGCTCGGCAACGGCGAGGGCGCGGCGATGTGCCTCCGGCAGTAGCGGTCCCAATCGCTGACAACATCCGCAGGCGAAAAGACGCCTTTTCCGCTGCGAAAAGTTGGC
The DNA here is from genome assembly GCA_035637055.1 of Gemmataceae bacterium. Lineage (GTDB taxonomy): Bacteria > Planctomycetota > Planctomycetia > Gemmatales > Gemmataceae > DASPXY01. Next base: position 1,159 of record DASPXY010000946.1, read on the forward strand.
GCGGCGGCGAGCGAACGTCAGCATCGCGTCGAGGTCAGGGCAGGTCCGCCAGTCGTCCGGGGTCATCGCCGTTCGCCTTTCACCGAGCGCCTCACAGCTTGCCCAACAGCAAATCGAGCGCCCAGCAGCCACGGATGTGCGGCCCGGCGCTGCGGCAGTGAGCCACGATCTCCGCGCTCGGGCAACCCGCTTCTTCGAGAGCGTCGGCGAGGATGGGCAGATCCTCGAAGCGGCGCTGCTCGTAGATTCCCTGGGCCACGGTCGCTGCGGTGCGGCCACGCGAGGACAGCCAATCCGGATCAAGACTCACGGGCCGAAAGGGGTTGCCGAAGACGTCGCGTAGCAAAAGCACCTGGGCGCACTCCTCAGATTGCCATTGTGCGTGGAACGCTTCCACCCCGCTCTCCAAAACGAGGTGCCCCATCGCGGTTGCCACAGAACTCGCCACGATGGCCGCGGCTTGGCCCCCACCCCCAGGCCGGGCCAGGAATTCTGCTGCCGTCGTCACGCGGCTGGCGATGTGGATTGCTGGAGCGCCCGGCTTTCCTGGCCCGAGCCTCAGCCCCTCGTTGGCCTGCCCGCGGGCCTTCTCACTGGCGATCTGGCCAGCCTCGTGGACCTCAGTTAGTTCTTTCCGACTCACCTGTCCGTCAGCGGCTCGTTCAGCGATCTCGACCGCCCGGCGACAATGCTCGTCGGTGAACAGGTGCCACACGCGACGACAGCAGGCACACGCGAACAGCCGGAAGCGCCGCCGACTGCCCGGCTCGCGGCTGATGAGGCGGTGCTGCCGCAAGTACTTCATGAGCACGTTCATCGACTGCGAGGCCAGCCATTCCGCTTCCGTCAAAGCCTTGCGCTTCGTCATCGGTTCCCTCCGCCGCTGCCCAAAGTTCGCATCGTCACGCCCGGCGTTCCGCGGTATAGTACAAACCCCGCCCGCCCACGGGGCCGCTGTTGACACTTGCAATTCGTCTCAGGAGTATCTTACTCGGAAGGCCGCTGCCCGGACGCGACCGGACAAAGCGGCTGACGGTTTCAAAACCCCTCCCCCCAACCCCCTCCCCTGCGAGGAGAGGGGGAGCAAGACCAAGCGCTCTGCTTCTCCCCCTCTCCGCTTCGGGGAGGGGTTGGGGGAGGGGTTTCTTAGCGGAAGGAGTTCGACCCATGCGCACCCGCTTGCTCGCCTGTCTTCCCCTGCTCGCCCTGTTCGCCCTGCCGGCCCCGGCGCCCGCCCAGGGCAAGGCCGACAAGCCCACGCTCGTCGTCCGCATTCGCTCCCTCGATACCCTGTTCGACGACGGCAAGCTGCTCCTGGGGATGGCCGGCCAGGAGAAGTTGCTGTCGCAACTCGAAGAACTCATCAAGAGCAAACTTGGCCCCAAGGGACTCGCGCCCATCGACAAGGCCCGGCCGCTCGGCCTGTATGCTCACGTCGGGAAAGATCTCACCGACCTACGCGCCGTCCTGCTCGTCCCCGTCGCCGACGAGAAGGGCTTCCTCGACATGCTCGACACCCTCAACTTCAAGGCGGAAAAGGATAAAGACGACCTCTATACCGTCAAACAGAATATCTTCCCCATCGACATCTACCTCCGTTTCGCCAACAAGTACGCTTATGTGACCGCACTCAACTCGTCCGCAGTGGCGAAGGACGCTCTGCTCGATCCGGCGAAGGTGTTTCCAGCGAGCCAGAAGACGGCCCTGTCGGTCAGCCTGCGTCTCGACCAGGTTCCGGACATGGCCAAGCAGATCCTGCTGCAGCACCTGGAAGACGAGTTGAGCAAGGTGATCGAGACGCGCGACAAGGGCACGAGCGAGGCGCAACACGCCTTCAAGGGACAACTCATCAGGGAAATTGGCCGCCAGCTCACCGCCGCGGTGCGCGACGGCACCGACTTGCAGATCGACGTGGACCTCGACCGCAAGGCCAACGCGCTCACCGCCGAAGTCACGCTCGGGGCCAAGACCGGCTCGCCCCTGGCGGCGACCATCGAGAAGCTGGGGCAGTCGAAGAGTTCATTCGGCGGGCTGTTGCGTGACGATGCGGCCCTCAATCTCCTGGTTCACTATGCGCTGCCGGAGAAACTGCGCACGGCTCTCGGGGCTGTGGTAGACGACGCCGCCAAGAAAGCGCTCGGCGAGATCAGCGACGAGACCAAGCGCAAGCAGTTGGTGCAGCTGATCGAGGCACTGGCGCCGACGTTCAAGGAAGGCGAGATCGACCTGGCAATCAGCATGCGCGGGCCGGGCGTGGGCGGGCGTTACACCCTGGTCGCGGGGCTGCGCCTCAAGGACGCCGAGAAGATCAATCAGACCTTTCGCGATCTGATTCCGACCCTACCGCCGACCGAGCGGCCGAACATCAAACTCGACATCGAGAAGGTCGGCAACGCGACGATTCACTCGCTGGACATTAGCAAGGGCTTCGACGCGAAAACGCGGGCGGCATTCGGCGACGAGCCGGTACACATCGCGTTTCGGCCCGACGCGGTGCTGCTGGCGGTCGGCACGGGCAGCCTCAAGGCGATCAAGGAAGCCATCGCGGCCGAGGCAACGACGACGGCCCCGCTGCGCTTCGAGATGTCGGTAGGCCGGCTGGCGGCGGTGCTGGCTCACACCGAGGAGCAGAAGGCCGCGGCGGCGAAGTTGCTGGCGCTGGGCGACGAGGGACGGGTACGTGTGGCGGTGGAGGGCGGCCAGCAGTTGCGGGTGCGCTTCCACATGGGCCTGTCGGTGGTGCGGCTGCTGGGACAGTTCGCCGAACCGGCCGGCAAGGAAGCGCCGAAGAAAGAGGAGAAGTGATATCCGTTTAGCCGCGGTTCGGAGAACCCCTCCCCCCAACCCCCTCCCCGCAACGGAGAGGGGGAGCAAGCCAAACAGTATCTCTTCTTCTCCCCCTCGCCGTTGCGGGGAGGGGGTTGGGGGGAGGGGTTCTCCGTGGTTTCCGTTCTTGCCCGGTTTGCTAAGATAGCAGTGTGGGGCCGGAAGTCCTCTTCGGAAACGGAGCCGAAGAGTGCCGCAACCAGGGTCGGAAGAGGCGAAAACCCCTGGTTGCCTTGCGGCCGCAAAGGGCAAGGAAGCGTCACGCTTAACGCCCCTGCCCTTTGCGGTCGCTCTCGCCCTGGCGCTCCACCTGCACCACACGCCCCCGCCGCCGCACCCGGACACCGCCCGGTAAATCGACCGCCGTCACCTCACCAAACGCCACCGCCGCGACACGGTCCCATCCCTCGAAGCCAATCTCACCGACCGGCCAATCCGACCGCTCCCACACCAAACGGAAGACCTCGCGCACCAGCTGCCGCGGAGCAGCACTGAGCCGCGTCGCATCGAAAACCAGCAGTTCGCCGGCGCGCGGCAGTTTGGCCTCGGCGAGCAGTGCTTGCGCCGCCATTTCCTCGCGCTGCTGCACGTCCCTGGTCTGTTCGGCGAGACGGCACAGGACGCCGGCGATGGCAGGGTTGTAGCGCTCGGCGAGCAGGGGCAAGAGTTCATGCCGGATGCGGTTGCGCGTTAAGCGCAGGTCGGCATTGGAGGCATCCTGACGCATGTCCTGTCCCAGCGCCTTCAGGAACGCCAGCACCTGGACGCGGGTGACACTCAACAGGGGGCGAATGACCTCGATGCCCGGCGCCAGTTCGCGGCGTGGCGGAATGCCGCACAGCCCCTTCAGGCCGGTACCACGTAGCAATCGATGCAACACCGTTTCGGCCTGATCGTCGGCGGTGTGCCCGGTGGCGACCCAGCGAGCGCCGGCCTCGCACGCGACGTCGGCGAGCCAGTCGTAGCGAATCGTGCGGGCGGCGGCCTCCAGGTTGTCGCCGCGCTCGGCAGCATGTGCGGCGACGTCGATCCGCTCGCAACGGTAGCCGAGGTTCGCTGTCCCTTCGGCCTGCAGGCGAGTGTGCAGGGCGGCGACGAAAGCCTCGTCGGCATCGCTGTCGCCACCGCGGAGACGATGGTTGAGGTGAGCGATGACGAGCGGGACATGGGCGGGACGGACGGCGAGCAAGGCGCGCAACAAGGCCACGCTATCTGGGCCGCCGGAGACCGCGACGACGCCCGCCGTCTCGACCGTGCCCAGGAAGCGGCCGACCTGTTCGATCAATTCGTGCCGTGCGCTCACGTCGGCTCCCTTCATTCCCTCCGCGCGCCGCGCGCAGTAGAGTATTCTACCGCACCCGGAACGATCCCGTTCGAGGTCGCTCCT
>DASPXY010000947.1:0-3384 GCA_035637055.1 Gemmataceae bacterium
CGGATCTTATCGCCCAGCCGCCGACAGCTATCATCAGTGGCGCAAGGGCTGTACCGGCAATCTGCTGACGCCCTGGGGCAACGAGCGCATCTCCGTGGAGCTGTACGGCCCTTCGGCTGCCGCTTACGAGCTGTCAGTCCATGAAGCCTCCACCGGCGAGGAGGTCGGGCGTGCATCCGCCCGGTCCGTGATGAACGGAGCAGGAGAAATCTGCGCCGTTCGCTTTACCCCTATTCTCTATCATAAATATCTTGTGAAGGTGCGCGCGCAAGGGACAATCGTTGCCCCCGCGGCCGGTCCGTTCCACCTCGTTGTCCTGGGTGGCGGTCTGTCGCACTGGACGAGCAAGGGGAGCATTGCCTGCCCTGCGGATGGGCAGGCGGTCCAGGCGGTCGGCGCCGTCGATGCGGACGGCCGGCGACACTTCTACAGTTCGTGCGGCCCCAACTCGAAGTTGCCCAAGCCCGATTTCGTCGCCGAGGTGCCGTTCCCCAGCCTGTGGCGTGAGCGGCCCTTCGCGGGGACGTCGGCGGCGGCTCCGCAGGCGGCTGGTCTGGCGGCGCTCTGGTGGTCGCGGAATCCGGAGTGGAATGCGGAACAGGTGAGCAGCGCGATGCGTGCGGCGGCGCGCGACCTTGGGCCGCCGGGACACGACTGCGAAACGGGCTACGGCTGCATCGCCCTGCCGTGAGTTGGCTTCGTTTCGCGGCGCTTCGGGGAACGGCGCTCCCGAAGCGCGGCGAAGCGACTACAACGGCCCCATGTCGCTTGAACTCACTGCTCGCGCTGTTCTCCGTCAGTACGCCCTCCCTTTCCAGGAGGCCCCTCCATTTGTGAGTGTGGCGGGCGGCTTTAGCGGCGCTCGCGTCTGGCGCGTCGGCGAGTTGTGCCTGCGCGCCTGGCCGGAATCCGGACTCACCATCGAGCGGCTCTCCGCGATGCATCGCCTGATGGACCAGGCCTTGGCGAGCGGCCTGGAGTTCGTCCCGACGGTCCTCCGCACTCGTGAGCGCCGCAGTTACGTTGAACACACCGGCCGCCTGTGGGATCTCACCACCTGGATGCCGGGGCGCGTGGACTTCCACACGCACCCGACAGCCGCTCGCCTGGACGCAGCCTGTACCGCCCTCGCCCGCCTGCACGCCGCCTGGGTGCCAACGCCCACCCCGATCGGCCCCTGTCCGGCTGTCCTCCGGCGGCTCACCTGTGCTCGCGAATGGCTCGCTCTCGTGGCGTCCGGCTGGCGGCCCGCGTTGGCGAGGGCCGACCCAATCAGCACGCCGGCCGAGCGCGCCTGGCGTCTGCTTCAGACACCCGTCCCGCCCCTGCCCGAGCGACTGACGCCCTGGCTTGCCGTGACTCTCCCGCTGCAACCGTGCCTGTGCGATGTCTGGCACGACCACGTCCTGTTCGAGGGCGATGTGGTCCGTGGCCTGGTGGACTACGGCAGCGTGAAGGTCGATCACGTCGCGGTCGATCTCGCTCGGCTGCTGGGCAGCCTGGTTCCCGACGACACCGCGATGACCGCTATCGGTCTGGCAGCTTACGGACGTATGCGATCCCTCACATACCAGGAGCAAACGCTGGTCGGGCTGCTGGATGAGACGGGAGTGATTTTCGGCGCGGCGAACTGGCTGCGGTGGCTTTATCACGAGGGGCGCCATTTCGAGGATCGGTCCGCCGTCGCGGCGCGGCTGTCCCAACTGGTCGCACGGCTTGAGCGGCGCGGAGAGTAGGGGACTGCTGCCCCCAGCTGCGACGCTGGCCCTACGGGCCGATGACGCCCTGTGCCCGCAGCTGCTCCAGCTGAGCCGCATCCAGCCCGAGCAACTCCCCCAGCACGCGGTCGGTGTCCTGCCCTAGCTGCGGCGGCGCGCTGGGCGGCGGCAAGGTGGCCCCGTCGATGTGGAAGGGCGTCCCCACCAGATCGACCGGCCGCCCTTCCGGATCGCGCACCGTCACGCGCAACCCGCGTGCCTCCGCCTGCGGTTGGGCGAACAACCGTGCGTAATCCCAGACCGGCGCGTGCGGCACTTCGGCGGCGGTCAGCTTCTCCTGCCACGTTGCCGTCGTCCATCGCCGCAACACTTCCTCCAACATCGGCACGAGGGTGGCACGTTCCTGGACACGCTGGGTATTGGTGGCGAAGCGCTCGTCGGCGGCCAGGTCGGGACGCTCAGCGACACTGCAGAAACGCTGCCACTGACCATCGTTGCCGACCGCCAGCACGAGCCAGTCGTCGGCTGTTGCGAACGCCTGGTAGGGGACGATCTGCAAGTGAGCGTTGCCCTGGCGCGGCGGCAGCACGCCGCTGGTCAGATACGCCTGGGCGAGGTTGACCTGGGCCGCGACGGCGCAGTCCAGCAGCGCCAGGTCGATGACGTAGCCGTGCCCCGACTGCTGCCGCGCATGGAGGCAGGCGAGCACCGCGACGGCGGCGTCCAGGCCCGTCAGCACGTCGGTCACCGCGACGCCGACCTTGAACGGCGGCCCCTCCACCGGCCCGGTAATGCTCATCAGCCCGCTTAACGCCTGGATGGCGAAGTCGTAGCCGGGCAGGTCGGCCAGCGGCCCCGTCCGCCCGAAGCCCGAGATCGAACAGACGATCAGGCGCGGGTTGACGGCGAGCAGTTTCGCAGGGCTGACGCCGAGCTTGTCGGCGCTGGCGGCGCGAAAATTTTCCAGCAGAATGTCGCTGCGCCGGGCCAGCTCGTGGAACAGGCCAAGCCCTTCCGGTTTCGCCAAATCCAGGGTGATGCCGCGCTTATTGCGATTACAGGAGAGGTAATAGGCGCTAAGGCTACCGGCAAAAGGTGGTCCCCAGGCGCGCGTGTCGTCGCCGCTGCCGGGCCGCTCGACCTTGATCACGTCCGCGCCGAGGTCGCCGAGGATCTGACCGCACAGCGGACCGGCGAGGACGCGCGAGGCGTCGAGGACGCGGACGTCGGCAAGGGGGCCGTGGGGGTCGGTCGGCATGGGTCAGTTGTCAGTTGTAGGTTGTCAGTTGTCGGTCGTCAGAATAAAGAGATGATAACTGACAACCGACAACTGACAACTGGCAACTCATGAGCCCCGAGCACATTCAGCGGATTTACGGCGACCTCGCCGAGATGTACGATCGCCAGGGCCAGCTGCGCCAGCGCGATTGGTTCCTGGTGCTGGCCGCGGACGCCGCCCTGACCGCCGGCAAAACCAACGAGTCCGACCGCTTGCTTGCTCGCCTGCTCAGCCTCAATCCGCACCATTTCCTCAAGCCGTTTGGCTCCTTCGCCGAGGCGCTGCGCTCGCCGGACGTTCAGGGCTACGTCGGCAACCTGCGCCGCAATTACCCCCCTGCGAAGGCAGCAGAACTGCTTGGTGCAGAACAAGGTAAGAACCCGGAGG
>DASPXY010000948.1:0-9452 GCA_035637055.1 Gemmataceae bacterium
CCGCTGGGCGCCGCCGGTCGAGGCGCTGATTCGGCTGTGCGAGGTGCCCTATGGCGACGTGCGCGAGTTCGTCTCGAACGCCCTGCTCGCCGACGAGGCGCCCGAGCACAAGCGCTATCGCATCGACCCGGCCGTGCTGACTCCCAGCGCCGTCTACAGTTTCTGCGAGTCCCCCGACGAGGGGACGCGCCTGCTGGGGATGGAGTTGATCAAGCGCTCGCCGCGGCTGCAACTGCCCGAGGAGCTATTCCGCTTGACGGAAAGCCCCGATCGCAAGGTGCGGGCGTTCGTCATCCGCAATTTGTGGTCGCTGTACCGCGACCGCGGCATCACGCCGGACTGGAAGCCGTACGTGCCGCCGAAGACGACCGTCGGCGTCAAGAAGAAGCCGGAGGAAGAGGCGCCGCGCGGCACCGGCGCGCCGGCCCGACCGGAACAGCCGCCGGCCGGTCCGGACAGTCTGCGCGATTTCCTGCGCCGCATCCTGTTCGAGATTCCGCCGGCGCGGCTGGAGAAATCGGGCGAGGTGGAGGGTATCACGGTGCGTCTCAAGCCGCTGCCGGCGCGGAAGGCGAAATTGTCGCTGGTCGAGGTGCTGCGCGACCTGGCGCTTGAGGACGCCGAGTTCGCGAAGGCGATTCTGCCGCTCATGGAAGAGTTCATGATCTCGCGCGGCCAGAGTGAGATGGCGGCGTGTCTGGTGGCGGTGACGCGCATTCGCCACACGCATCCGGAACTCAAGAATGGGAAGAAGGAGGCGTAAACGTCGGTTCGGCGCGGACGCGGTCGTTGTCTTGCTCATGCTGTCTGGGCGGTCTATCCTGATACGAAGCGCTGCGGGAGCCGAGGCATGAGGCAGTTCAAGTGGATCGAGTGGAACCTGCAGAAGATTGACGCCCACGGCCTCTCGGCAGAGGAGGTCGAGGCCGCATTCGACCACGTCTTCAGCCTTGAGGAACGCAAGGACGGTTCCTTCCAGATGTTCGCTGCGACACCTTCGGGCCGCCGGATCTGGGTGATCTGGCGCTACGACCGGGAGGACGACGAGATCCCCGACATCTTCGGGGAACTGGGCGACGTGCCCATCTTCGTGATCACCGCTTACTGAGAGGGACAGCCGATGACTACCCCCGAAACGGACCGGCGGAGCCCTGCTCGTCGCGCGCGCGACGAGCAGATTGCTGCCGAACCGCAGATGCCACCGCTTGAGTTGCCATCCGACGCGGCCGCGTTGCCGGTCGAGGCCCACCTGGGCCGGCTTCACCGGCGCCCCCTCGCCATCGCGGGTGTCGTGGAGAACGGCCTGGTACGTCCCCTCGATCCTACGATCAAACTGCCGGAACATTCACGGGTCATTATTGTGGCCTCGGAAGCCATGTGACGGGACGGGCCAGAAAATGGCCAGAACAGGTGCCGGGAACCGATTTGAGGAGCGCAGAGGTGCAAAGGAGTTCCTGACACCTTTCCTCTGCCTCGCGGTCGGTCGTTTCTACCTTGTCCGGGGGACAGTCCAATGCTCATTCGCAACTGCTTCAGCATTGCAATGGTCCTGGGGATGCTGACCCTCATCGGCGGTGCTGCCGGGGGTCCGGGTCAGACCGACCCGGCGGCGCCACCGTCCCCCGAAATCGTCGCCAAACTCGTCGCGCAGCTGGGCGCCGCGGATTTCCGCACCCGCCAACAGGCGAGCGACCAGTTGGAGAAACTCGGCGCCCCGGTCCTGCCCGCTCTCCGAAAAGCGGTCAGGGCGAATCTCGAACTGGAGGTCAAGCGCCGCATCGAAATCGTGGCGACTCGAATCGAGAACGCCCTCCTCAAAACCGAAGAGAACCGCTGGCAAGCCCTCGACGCCCTCCGGCGCGGCATCAAGGATCGGGTCGTCAAAATCCTGACCAGGACGCCGGCGCTGAACGACCATCAAGTGGTGTCGGCCATCTACCTCCTGAGCGTGGGGCGGTCTCCCGCCGACGACGAGGTGAACCGAGTCCAGAAGCAGTTCGCAGAGAACCAGAACCGGCGTGCGGGTGTCCTGCAACTCACTCGCTCCCTGGTCCAGGGCAAGGAATTCTCCGCCAAGGTGGCTGCCGCGAACGCTCGCCTGGTCAAGGTACAACAGGATCTGTTCGCCGAAATGGGCTTGGCGCGAAGGCTCGCCCGCATGAACGGCGACGAGATCCAGAAAGTCATTGCCGAGGTTGCCGAATCGGTGAAAGCCGTGAAAAGCGACGAGCAGCTGGTCGATCTGGCCTTCCTCGTGACGGTGTCGCGCTTCCCCAAAGCGAGCGATGCAACCTCGGCCGTCGCTCACCTGAAGCGGGCGCGGGATCGTGCAATGGCGATTTCGGATCTTTTTTGGGCTCTGATGAACACCAAGGAATTCGCGATTGGCCCCTGAGCGGTCTGCGCAGGTTCTCGCGATTCGCCAGCAGCCAAGTGCGGAGGAGTGAGCAATGTGGGGAGTGATTGAAATCACCGAAGGTTGCATCAAGAATGACTACCTGATTGTGACCGACGTACGGGAATTGTTTCCCGACGCCGCTTTCGGCGGCTCGAACGAGGAACAGGCCGGGCAGGCTATCCACGTCTCTTGGGGCGGTGAGGCCGTCCGCACCGACATCGTCGGGAGCGGTTGTTTCTTTCGCCGACGTGGTTGGGTCGGGGAGTTCATCCGGCAACACCGATTGCAGGTGGGCGACCGAGTCGTGGTGGAGCGGCTCGCCCCGGACCGTTACCATGTCTATCCGCTGCGACAGGCTGGTGTGGGCATCCAGGCCCAAGGCAGTCGCGGGTGAGCGCCGACCAAGGGAGCAAAAGGGGCGGGACTCGTTGACAGCCGCAGTCAAGCCTCAAAATGGATGGGAAAAGGTGTCGATAATCTGAGGATCTAAGACACGCAGAGGAGGGGTAGCAATGGTAATCACTCTCGGACCTGACCTTGAGGCGGCATTGAACGAGCAGGCTCGCAAGCAGGGCGTTTCCCCCGAGGATTTGGCCCTGAATGCTCTCCGCGAGCGTTTCCTCCCTCCCCCCCGCTTCCAGTTTGAACCGCGGGATGAATGGGAGCGGAAACTGCTTGAGGTGGCGACAGACTGCGGCGTGTCTCTGTCCAATGAGACGCTCAGCAGCGAAGGGCTCTACGATTGATGGCGACCCTCCTCGATACCGGGAGTTGTTTCGGATAGAGCCCATTGCTCACTCACTCAGGTGAGGGGCGCTCTCTGCGGCAGAAGGAGGCCGCATGCCTGCGAGAAATATCCACCACAACGCGGTCATCCAGGCGTTACAAGCCGATGGTTGGACGATCACGCACGACCCCTTGCTCATCCCCTACGGGGATCGGCGACTGTTTATTGATCTTGGCGCCGAGCGGGCACTCATCGGCGCCGAGCGGGAAAGCGAGCGCATCGCCGTCGAGATAGCGAGTTTCGTAGCCGATTCGCCGGTGCGCGACCTCCAGGAAGCGGTCGGCCAGTTTGTGGTCTACCGGGCGCTCCTGGCCCAGAGTGAGCCAGAGCGCTTACTGTTTCTCGGTGTGCCCACGCGCGTGTATGATTCGGTGTTGTCAGAACCGCTGGGGCAGTTGATTGTTGCGGACGTTCGTTTGCGCATCGTGGTTTTCGACGCCCAGCAGCAGCAGGTGGTGCAATGGATCAGTTAGAGCGGTATCGCGAAATCGTTCGCCGTCTGATCGAGGAGTATGCCAGCTACAAGCCGGCGTATGGCGATATCCGGACGGAAGCTGTCGTGGATCGCGAACACGACCACTACGAGGTGATACAGGTGGGCTGGGACAGCGGCCGCCGCATCCATGGCTCGATCATCCACATCGATATCCGCGATGGCAAAGTGTGGATCGAGCACAACGGCACCGACGCCCGGCTCGGCGAAGAACTGGTCGCGGCTGGCATCCCCCGCAACGACATTGTGCTGGGGTTTCAGCCCGTGGAGGTGCGACCCCTGACCAAGTACGGGGTGGGCTGATTGCTGTTCCGTTGATGGTTCTTGGCTGAGAGCCGGCAAGGAGATTGCTCCATGAAGGTCGATAAATATCTCGCATATCGCGGAGTCGTCAAGTCGGCGGTGGGTGTCGGCGGCTTGCTCGCCTTCGTCACCGTCCACGACGAGAAGCAGCCCACCGGCATCTATCGCGTTGACACCGAGAAGTTGACGCTCGCTGTCGATGCGCTGCCCGCCGGGGGTGTTGACATCGTCGCCGACGGCAACACGCTCTGGGTCGCCGGCAGCGACGGTCAGATATACAAGGGATCGCTCAAGGGCGGTAAGCCAGGCACCGCCGGCAAGCCGTTCGAGACGGCCCCGACCGCGCTGGCCTTGCTCGCGGGCGACCGTCTCGCGGTGCTCGTCGGCAGCGACATCACCGTGCTCGCCCGCAAGGACGGCAAGGCGCTGCAGACGCTGCAACTGCCCGAACCGGGGACGTGCCTCGCCGCCGACAAGACCGGGCAATGGCTCGTCGCCGGCACCGGCAAGGGCACCGTCGCCGTCATCGACTGCGAGGACAAGGACGAGTTCGCCCTCGGTGAGTCGGCCAAAATCCACGAGGGGGCCGTCACGGCTCTGCTGTTCGAGCAGGAAGAGCTGCGCTTCTACTCCGCCGGCGCCGATCAGAAACTCCTCTCGACGCACGCACGCGGCAAGTTGGAGCCGGAGGACAAGGGCCGCGGCAACAATCACACCGAGCCGGTGACGGCGATGATCTGGGTGCCCGGCGATCGCTTCCTCACCGGCAGCCGCGACGCGACCGTCAAGACCTGGCCGCGCGTCGGCAACGTCAAGCCCGCTACCCTCAAGGACGGCGTCGGCAAGGTCGTCGATCTCGCGCTGGTGCAACTCAACGACAAGCCGCACCTCGTCATTGCCTGCGATGACAGCACGTTGCGTTTCGTGTTGCTCGACGAGGCCGGCAAGTTCGTCGAGGCGACGCACACCCTGCACGACGCCCGCGCCTGGGCCAAGCACGAGTTCGCCGAGGGCGACGCGACGCAGCGCGAGACGGCCCTCAAGGCGCTCGCCGGCTACAACGATACGCCGTCGATCGAGTTGATCGCCGATCAGGTGAGCAAGGACGCCGATCACAGTTTGCGATTGCTGGGCACCCAACTCCTCGGAGACTCCAACAACCCGCGCGCCGCGAAGTTGCTGGAAGGTTGCCTCAAGCATGCCGACGAGGCGGTGTGCGTCGCAGCCTTGCAGGGGCTGCGCAAGCATCTGGGCGAGGCCAACCTGCGGCCACTGGAGTTGGCCCTCAAGGTCGATAAGGCCAAGGTCGGCGAGGCAGCGGTCGCGGCGCTGGAGAAACTGGCGGCGAAGGACGATCAAGCCCTCGGTCGGCTGACCGAGGCGCTCGATCACAAGGTGCTGCAGGTGCGGCAGGCGGCTCTTGGGGCGCTGGAGAAGGTCTACGGCGAGGACTCGCCCGAGGCGAACTTGCTGGCGCTGACCTCCAAGCACGCCGATATCCGGCGATTGACTCTGGTGCGGTTGTTCCAGCGCAAGCTGGCGACCCAGACGCGCGTCGAGGCGGCCCTGCGCTGGCGCCTGGAGGACCAGGATGCCGACGTCCGCCGGGCCGCGTACCTGATTTCGCTATTTACGCGACCGAAATTGGTCGAAACCTTGCGGGCGCGCGATCCGGAACTGCAGCGGCAACTGAACGAACTTGAGACGTTCGGCAAGCAGATGGCGGCCGGGAAAGGCGATCCGCTGACCCTGAGCCTGGCCGAGTTAGGTCTGTCCACAAAGGCGACGAACACTCTGGAGGCGGGAGGAATCGCCACGGTCCGGGATCTGGTGGCCCGCACGGAAAGCAATCTGCTCGAGACGCGCAACTTCGGCGGCGCCCTGCTCAAGGAGGTCAAGCAAAAGTTGGCGGATCTCGGCCTGAGCCTGGCCGAGGATCCGAACCTGGCCCGTGTCGCCGGACAGGTGCAGGCAATCGCCGGTCGGCCGGTCCACGGCGAAAAGGCCGTCGATCTCGCCGAGACCGACTACGACCCCCTGTTGCAAGCGACGGCCAGCCGGGCGCTGGATACCTGCTTGATGGGCGCGCGTGGCCTCGCCGTGCTGCGCGATCCGCGCGCTTTCGGCTTGCTGCTGCAGCTCAGCCGCGAGGACAATACGCAGGCCCGCGTCGAGGTCTGCCGCGCCATGGCCGCCCTGGACGATCCGCGCGCTCTCAAACGTCTGCGTTCCCTCCTCCACGACAATGAGGCGTCCGTTCGCGACGCGGCCTTCACCGCCCTGACGTTCATCCACGAAAAAGAGCCGCTGATGGCCGCCGAGTCCGGCCTGAACTCCGGCTTCGAGGATGTCCGCAAGCGCGGCCTGCAACTGCTCATCACCGAGGTACGCAAGGCCCCGCCGACGCAGGCCGAGCAACCCGCGTGGCAACTCCTGGTGCGGGCGCTCAACGACAGTTTCCCCGGGGTGCGCAGCGAGGCATTCAAGTCGGCCCTGAACCTCAAAATCGCTGGCGGCGGCATCCACACCCTGCGCTTTGTGCTGCAGAGCGTCCACGCCGACGTGCGCCGCGAAGTGCTGACCGAGGTGATGGCCCAGGTCGCCGAACCGTGGGCGTGGAACCTGCTGCTGGAGTTCTACAACGATCACGATCCGAAATTGCGCGAGGAGGCGTTTACCTTTGCCATTAGCAAGACAAAGGAACTCGGACCACTGGAGACGGCCCTGACCTCGCAGTATGCCGACGTGCGCCGCAAGGGCGTCGAGGGCCTGATTAAGAAGCACTCGAAGGCGGCGCAGGCGGTCCTCGTTCGTGCCCTGGCCGACAAGGAGCGTGAAGTCCGGCAACTGGCGCTCGATGCGCTGGTGGACGACGATGCCCGTGGACCGCTGGCCGAGGCGCTAAAGAGCACGCACGGCGACGTCCGCGTCCGCGCCGCCGCGGCGCTGGCCCGCCACGGCGATACGAGTGTGTTGCAACCGCTGCTCGCGCTGGCTACCACCCCCGAGCCACAGGAACGCGAACGGCAGGCGGATTGGCTGGCGCTGGTCGAGAAGGCGCTCGCCGGCCTGGCGACGCTTGGTGATCCTGCCGCGTTGACCGACATTCTCCCTCTACTAGATAGCAAACACGCCTCGCTCCGGAAGCTCGCGGCGCAGGCACTCGTCTGGGTGTCGCGGCCGGGGTCGCTGGAGGCATTGCGGCAGGCGCTGCAGCACGCCGACGCGGAGGTGAAATATCGCGCCGCTCTTGGCCTGGCCTACGCCGGCGATCCCTATGGCGCCTCGCTGGTGTTCTCGGCACAGGCCCGGCAGGTGCTCACGCCCGAGGAGCAGATGGTCGCAGCCCTGAGTCTCGGGGTCGCGGGTGAGGATCAGCTGGTCGTCTTCCTCGACGACGCCGATGAGAAGATCCGCAATCAGGCGCTCGTCCTGATGATGATGCTGGAGTTGAAGACGCACGAGGGGACGCCGGCGCGCTGCCTGGCGTGTCTGTCGTCGCGCATGCCACGGGTGCGGCTGACGGCGGCGCGCGCCCTGGAGTGCTTCGCCGACCCGACGGCGTTCCTCGCATTCGTGGTGCAACTGTTCAACGACCGCGGCGACGAGCAGGCGTGGAAGGTCACGCAGGACACCGTCGAGACGGTGGCGAACTTGCTCGCCTTCGCGGAACCGCACACCCGGGCGCGCACGGCCTTGCTCTTGCACAACCTCGGCGAGAAGGAGCAGGCGCCGTGGAACCATGCCTGGTCGGTCCACAAGGAACGCTTCGCCGCCGAGATCAAAGCGGGCACACAGCAGGCGAAGAAGGGGCCGCCCCCACTGCAAACCACGTTGCCCCAGTTGCGACAGCTCGCCTTTGGGGCCTACGTCGGCCTCGTGCGCGACCAGAGCGGCGCAGCGCAGCAGCAGGCCCGCGTCCGCCAGACCGCCCTGAGCCGCATCCTCACGCTGGCCCAGAGCGATGCCCAGTACGTCAAGGCGGCGCAGCCGGTCTTCGTGCAGGCGCTGGGCGATCCGAACCAGGTAGTGCGACTGCAGGCGTTCGAGCAGCTGCAAACCATCGGCATGGATCGCACCGCTCTCGGTGCCGAGGCCCTCGAAGTGGGCCACACCGACCTGGGCGTCAAGGGACTCGAATTGCTCTCCGGCGGCGCTGCCTCGACCGCCGAGGGCGAGAAGGTGCTCGAACGCGTGATGCTGTCGCGCAACGATAACCTTGCGCTGGAGGCCGCCAAGCTGCTCCTGCCGAAGCGCGGTCAGGTCGCGGTGGCAAAACAGGCGCTGACCGCCGCCTATGAGGATTTGCGCCGGCAGGCGGTGGACTGGCTCGCCGCCGAGTACGACAAGGACGAAACGGCGAAGCAAGCATTGCGCGGGGCGCTCGGCTCACGTTACTCGAAGGTGCGCAACCGCGCCGCCCTCGAACTCGCGACCAAGAAGGACTCCGCCGCTTACGAAGCCCTGGTCAAGTTGCTGGCCTCGCAGGACGACGGCGGCAAGCAAGGCCGTGTCATTCACGCCCTGCAAACGCTCGGCGATCCGCGCTCCCCCGATGCCTTTATTGATCGCGTGGAGAACGATCCGCGCGGCACCGCCCAGGTCGATCAGCTGATTCGGGCCGCCGGGAGTTTCCGCCGCGCCGAGAACGCCGACCGCCTCCTCGGCCTGATGGAGAAGAACCCCAAGTGGCGCGAGTCCGCCTTTCACGCCCTGCTCGTGATCAGCGGCTACGATCAGTCGATTTCCGATGCCGAGGACGAGTCGCCGGACAAGACCTGGCTGGAGAAGCAGCATCCGCGCCGCGACGCGGTGCTGGCCCGGTTGATGGAGCGCTGCCTCACCCTGGGGGATCAGAAGTTGCTGCCGCGCCTGCTCGCCGGGGCACGCTGGTCGCGCGGCCCCGACGTCGATCCGGTGCTGGCGGCGTTGAGCAGTCACCCCAACGAAGCATTGCGGCAGACGGCGGTGGAAGCGCTGGGCTGGCGGTTGCGCAAGCGCAAGGGCAGCGCTGACCCGCTGCTCAAGGCGGTTGGGCACCGCGAGCCGATCACGCAGTTTCTCGCCGCCGAGGGATTGGCCCGCGCCGGTCGCGCCGAGGGCCTGAACGTCCTGCTGGCGTCGGTCGAGTTTCAGAGCGATCTGCGCAATCGGCAGCGCGCCGTCCGCGCCCTGGGCGAGTTGAGCGACCTGCGCGCGCTGGACACGCTGCTGCGGTTGGCCAGCGAGGATGGCCATGCCTTGCAGGAAGAGGCCGCCGAGGCGCTGGGTCACCTGGGCAAGTCGGACAAGGCGGAAGAGATCTTCAAGCTATTGGAGCGCTTCGCTCGCGGCCAGGGCGGCGTGGCGGCGATGGCCCTGAAGGGGCTGCGCTGGCTCAACACGCACGCCGGCTGGCAGATGATCCGAACGCGCGCCACCGATCCGACGTTCCCGCGGCGCGACATCGCCGTGGATCTGCTTGGCTACAA
>DASPXY010000949.1:0-2379 GCA_035637055.1 Gemmataceae bacterium
CTCGGCCGCAACGGGCATCACGATCTGACCTGGGCCAGCGGTCAGGAGGAGGGCCTGTTCTTCCTGCGCTCGCTGGAGCCGATCCGCAAGGAAATCGCGAGCGGGGCCGCTGTCGAGGTGCCGGGCCACGGCGGGCTGGCGGTGATCATTCGCAAGCCGTCGAAGGCATTCATCAAGCGCCTGCACGACGCCAATCTCTGCCTGGGCTGTTGCTTCCACTGGCAACGCGACGAGGAGGACGAGTCGCCGCCGGTCGCCAGCCTCGGGCTGTTCGACTACGGACACCTTTGCGAAAACTGGATCTCCGGTCCCTACGGCTTGGAGGAACGGCCGCGACAGCCGCTCCACATCGACCAGTTGCCGCCGCACCTGCGCCGCGAGATGCAGCACGTCTTCTACAGGGACTTCTGTTTCGCCAAGCGAGTTCACATTCAGCCCATCGAGTACGAGCAGTGTCCTTCGTGGCAGTCGGCCTACCTGAGCAGCGACGGTCTGCACATCCGCGAGAACACCGATGCGGTGATCGACGACTTTGCGCCGGACGACTACCCCGATGAGTACGACCATTTCACCAAGGAGAGCGCGGATTGGCTGAAGGGCATCCAGATCCACCCGCCGCGGGACGAGGATGACGATGAGTGACATTTGAGAGATAGAAAGGGGAAGTCCCATGCTGGTGCTCAACGGACATACGCGCAGTGTTCGGGCGGTTGCGTTTGCGCCGGACGGAGCGGTCCTGGCGACGGGCGGGAGCGATCGCACCATCCGCCTCTGGCGTCCGGGGGCGTCGGCGGATCCGAGCCCGTTCGCCAATGCAGGCACCGACGTGGAGGCCCTCGCGTTCTCGCCGGACGGGAAAATCCTCGCGGCGGGCCTGGCCGATGGCGCCGTGCGACTCTGGCGAAGTTCAACTCGGCGGGCAATGCCGGCGCTGCCGAAGAAGCATCGGCACGGGGTGCGCACCCTGGCCTTCGCCCCCGATGGCAAACGGCTGGTCTCCGCCGGGTGGGACGCGACGGCGCAGCTGTGGGGCCTGGGTAGGGGTACCCAGCACGTCGCTCTCAAGAAGCAGGCGGGGCCTGTGCTGGCAGCGGCCTGGTCGCCCGACGGCAGCCAGCTCGCCACCGGCGCCCTGGACG
Organism: Gemmataceae bacterium; assembly: GCA_035637055.1. Classification (GTDB taxonomy): domain Bacteria; phylum Planctomycetota; class Planctomycetia; order Gemmatales; family Gemmataceae; genus DASPXY01. Next base: position 1,140 of record DASPXY010000949.1, read on the forward strand.
GGACCGTCACCATCTGGGACGCAAACACGCGGCGAGGAACAGTCCTCTTTCGCACGCTGGGTCCGGCGATCTATGCCGTGGCGTTTTCCGCCGGTTCTCCGCTGGTCGCCGCGGGCGACGCCCTCGGGAAGATCCACGTCTGGGATCCGATCGCGAAACAGCTCGACAAGCTGCCGGGGCACTCCTGGACCGTCTATTCGTTGGCCTTCGCGCCCGACGGCCGGACATTGCTCTCAGGCGGCGCCGACGGCAGCGTTCGCCTGTGGGACGTGGCCGCTCGCCGGAAACAAGCGGCGTACCGCTGGCACAAGAGCTGGGTGACGGCGGTCACCTTCGCCCCCGATGGGATGCGGGCCGCGGCCGCCAGCAATGACCACACCGTCGTTGTCTGGGATATCGATACTTAGAGCTACCGGACAACACTTCCGAGGGGCGCCGGGACACTAACCCGAAGCGCAAGCGAGGGAATAGCGGACTCCCTCGCTCACGCTTCGGGTTAGTGTCCCGTCGTTTTGTCCGTCAACTCTTAGAAGACCCTTAATCGGGCTTGGCGGATGGAACGTCCTTGGACCGCCGTGCCGCTACGTCCTCGCCTTTCAACAACCGCTGCAAGTCCGGCAACGCGACCACCACCGTAAGACAATCGCCGGCACCCAGCCGCGCCTCGGCCAGATCCGCCGGCATCGTTTTGTCGGCTCGTTGCAGACTGAGTGGGAGCAGCTGGTAATCCGCGGCCAGCTCGCGCACCGCGGCGCCGTCCAGGAAACCGTCGCCTGCCTGCACCACCAGATCGACCACCGCCAGCAGTCGATCTGCGACAAGGCACACGCTGCGGACGCGGTCGCCGAACAAAGCTCCCACGAACGCCGGCGCCGCCAGCTCCGGAATCGAGAACGCCAGCCGCACGTTCGCCGCCTCGCGCAGCGTCTGGGCCAGCTGCGGCTCCGCCACGCGCACCACCACGCGCTGATTGGCGTTGAGGTCGCGCACCAGCATCGCGATTTCGAGGTTGCCCAGGTCGTTGTCGGTCGCGGCGACGACGGCACGGGCGCCGGCGACGTTCGCCTGCCGCAGGACCTCCGGCACCGTCGCCGAGCCGATGATCACCGCCGCCCCCAGCCGCCGCGCTGTCGCGATGAAGGTGTTTTCGGCGGTCCTTTCGATCGCCACCACCTGCTCGCCTTCGCTCAGCAATTCCTCGACCACGCGATAACCGACGTTCCCCAGCCCGCACACGACG
>DASPXY010000950.1:0-10664 GCA_035637055.1 Gemmataceae bacterium
TGACCGAAGAAGCCGCCGACGCAAACGACAACGCGATCGCCCGGCTCGATCAAGTTGACCATGCAGGTTTCCATGCCAGCCATGCCGGTGCCGCTAATGGTGAGCGTCAGTGGATTGCGCGTCTGGAATACCTGCCGCAGCATGTCCTGGATCTCGTCCATGATCTGCAGGTACTGCGGGTCAAGGTGGCCCAGCAGGGGCGTCGTCATCGCCGCCAAGACGCGCGGGTGGCCATCGCTCGGACCGGGGCCGAGGAGGATGCGCGGCGAGGGATTCAGTTGACCGGGCAGGGACATGGGAGGTTCCTCTGGTCCGCCGCAGTTCTGCGAACTGCGATCTTTGACGAGCCGCCGGGTTTATCCCGGCGGGCGGGACGGCGGGGATAAACCCCGCCGCTCGTCACCTAACCGGTTACGGTCGTCGCGAGCGCCGTCATCCGTCCCTGAACCAGAGCGCTGATCTGCTTGAACTGTGGATGGCCCGCGCCGCCGACCCACTCGAAGATGGCCGTTTCCGTCGTGGTGACGACGGCACCGGCCCGCTCCAGGCGGCGCAGGGCGAACTCGTGATCGATCGCGTAGCGGCTGCCGACGGCGTCGGCGGGGATGTACACGCGAAAATCGGCGGCCAGCAGGTCGAGCGCCGTTTGCAGCACACAGACGTGCGCCTCGATGCCGGCCAGCATAACCTTCGGCCGGGCGGCGGTGCGGAAGCCATCGACGACGGCGGGAATGGCGCAGCAGCTGAACGCGACCTTATCGGGTCGCTGCGGCAGCCGTTTCGCCAGCTCCGGAACGGTGGCGCCAAGCCCGCGCGGATACTGCTCGGTGGCGGCGACCGGCATGCCGAGTAGCCGGGCGCCGTCGATCAGGAAGGCGATGTTGCACACCAGCGCATCGGCGTGGAGGATTTTTGGGACGAGCTTTTCCTGCACGTCGATCACCAGCAGAGCGGTGTCGGCGGCGGACATTTGCGTTGGGTGGGGCATCGCTTCGCTCCAACGGAAGAGGGCGCCTGCTCTTGTGCTATGGCGACCCCTGCCGCGAGTCAAGCAACGGCCCACCGCACTCAGCGCCGCAGGTTGAACGTGCGCGTTGACTCCCCAAGCTCACACCCGGATCAAGAGGGTGCATCGCAAGTCCGCAGAGGAGCCCTTCGATGACCGCCAACAATCCCTCGGACACCTCCGGCACTCCGCCTGACAGCAAGGCCCCAGCGAAAACACCGCCCGCCGCCTCCGCAATGAGCCCTTTTCTGATCTGGTTTCTCCTTCTCGGCTTCGTGCCGCTCAGGGTTGGGCTGTCGGTGGGCGCCGTCTACCTGTTGTGGGTCCGCGATCAATCCAACGGCGCACTCCCCCGGCAGCGGACCGATCTCGGGGTTCCTGGCAGCGCGACCCCCAAGAAGCCAACGGAGGCCGGGGCGCCGGCGGCCGAGGGGTCGGCACGGCCGGTCAAGTCGCTCGCCGTCTTGCCCATCGCCTTGCCCGCGGAGTACCGCGGCGACTACGTGAAAAAACGCATCGCCACGCTCAACGCCGAACTGCCCGCAGCCATCGAGAAGGCCACTGGCGTCCCGAGGGTCGGCCAGGAGGAGTTTGCCGGCCTCAGGAAGGAGAGCAACCCGTGGGAGGTTGGCCGCGAATTGGGGGTGGACGTGGTGCTGACGGTCGCGGTAGCCAGTTACGGGGTGGAGGCCCACGCCCGGCTGATCGAGATCCCTGGCAGCCTGCATCTCGTGAGCAAGACCTTTGAACTGAGAGACGGTGGGGGGAAAGAGTTCCGACGAACGCTGGGACGACATGTTCAACTATCTCCTCAAGGAGGTCAAACTCCGCGTCGTCAAGGCCCCAGGTGTAGAGAAGCGGCCGAGCAGGCAGAAGCCGCAGGGTGAACTTGCCGCCGTCCTTCGCGAAGAGATCGAGAAACTGCTGACCCGCGACGTCTTCGGCAAGGTCTTCACAGTTGTTCCCGGCAAGACCGAGTACGACGCTGGCAAGGCGTGGCTCGGCTGGCTGCTGGAAGCGACGGTTCCGTTCTCCGCGAAAGGCTACCTGCTCACCAATAAACTAAACTCCACGCGGATCAGTTACCAGGACGCGGATCGGGTTGCCATAGTCCGTCAGCCCCTGCGCGAAGTCCTGTCCTTCGAGCCAAGCCTCACGGAACCGCTCCACAAGGGCAACCGGGTCCGTTGCCGGCTGCAACTCCCTGCCGGACTCGACTGGAAGCGCGTGAGCAGCATTGTTCTCGAAGGGCAATGAAAGAGTGGCGGCACCACCGGTTACCGCGTCCGACTTTTGTCAAGACACGCACGGACGAGCGGCGGGGTTTATCCCCGCCGTCCGGACCGCCGGGATAAACCCGGCGGCTCATCTCTCGACCCGGTCCAGGAACTTGAGCAGTTCAACGAAGAAAGCGTCGGGTAGTCCGGAGTTGTGACCGATGCCCTCCATCCGAAAGAAATGCTTCGGGTCGTTCGCCACCTGGTACAGCCGTTGACCGTGGCTGAACGGGATCAACTCGTCCGCCGTGCCGTGGGCGATAAACACCGGCCGCTTGCAGGTGGCGATCTTCGTCGCCGACTCGAAGCGGTTGCGCATCAGCCAGCGGACTGGCAGCCACGGATATAGCCCCGCGCCCACGTCCGGCATTGACGTAAACGTCTTGCACAGGATCAGCGCCCGGTGCTCGCGCCGGCTCGCGAGGTCCACCGCCACGCCGCCGCCGAGCGAGCCTCCGTAGATGACGATCTTCTCCGCCGGGATCTGCTGCACCTTCGTCAGCCAGTCGTAGGCGGCATCCGCCGCCGCGTAGCAGCCGGCCTCGCTGGGGCTGCCGGCGCTCTTGCCGTAGCCGGGATAGTCGAAGATCAGCACCGATTCGCCGAGGTGGTGCCGCATCAATCCCATCGTGCCGCCGCGATGGCTCAGGTTGCCCGCGTTGCCGTGACAATAGAGCAGCGCTCCAGTCGCCCCCGCGCGCGGATACCACCAGGAGTGAATCTTCGTGCCGTCCGGCAAAGTCAGGTCGATGTCGCGCACCTCAGCCGAGGGGGGCGATAGCCAGTCGGTCGCCGGACTGGGATGGTAGACCAGCGAGTTTTCCAGCGCCAGCAGCACGAGAAGGAGTCCCACGTAGGTGATTGCAGCCAGCGACAGATAGCGCAGCAGGCGACGCTTCCAGGAGAGCCGCGCCGGGGGGTTCGCATCGGCACTCATGCAGGCACTCCCAGTTGGCGCGGATGGCTGGCGCGTCGGCGCCTCACGGCAATCCATGCGAGGCTGGCCGCGATCATCGCCCAGCAGCTATACGGCAGCCAGTCGCCCCACAGACTATAGATACTTGTGCGGCCGTCAATGGGCACAATTACCGTCAGGACGCCGGCCACCTTCTTGAACCGCTCCCACTCACTCGGGGGGAGTTCCGCGCCGGCTCCATTCGACGCCCACAAGTTGGCCTTCACGCGCCCTTGGGGATCCTTGAAGTGGCCAACGAGGGTCGGGGCGAGGATGCGGCCGTTGCCGTCGATGACCGCCGAGATGCCCATGTTCACCGCCCGCGCGAGCGAACGACGGGCCTCGATGGCGCGGAAACGTGCGATCGCCAGATGCTCGTCGTGTTCGCTCGAACCGTCGAACCAGCCGTCGTTGGAGATGTTCACCAGGAAATCGACGGCGGGGCCGTCACTCGTCGCACGGCCGTAGTTGCGTGCCAGGAACGGGTCGGTGTCCTCGAAGCAGATCAGCACGCCGAAGCGGAACTTGCCGAGTTCGAGCCGCGTCAGATGCTCCCCGGCGCGAATGCTGTAGTCGGTCTCATAAGGGGCAAAAGCGTTCATGAACGGCAGCCAGTCGCGCAGCGGCACGTACTCGCCGAAGGGAACGCGGTGGATCTTGTCGTAGCGACCGCCGCGCATGCCGTTACTGTAGAACAGCAGGGCGGAGTTGTACTTGACAGGCGGCTTGCCAGGTTCGATCACCACGCGCGAATTGAGGCCGAGGAGGATGTTCGCCGGCGGCGGCTTGATCGCCCCTTTCCAGCCGGGGCCGGTAAGCTTGTAGTCGCCGGTCGCATATTTCCGCATCCAGGCGTCGCTCTGGACGGCGGCGTCCCGGTCGTCTGCGGCCACGCTCTGCAGCGGCACGTTGGGGGCGATATCCCACCACAACTCCGGGTAGCTCGTTTCCGGCCAGACGATCAGGTCCGGGCGAGGATCCAACCGCTTCGCGTCGAGGGATAGGTTCTCGACATGGATGCCGACATCCACCTGGGCGTCGCTGCCAGGCACGTCCGCAGCATTGCGGAGACGCTGGTCAAGGTTGCTTTGCAGCAAGGCGATGCGTGGTCCCGCCGTGAAGGGCTGCTCGTCCAGACGATACGCGCCGTAGGTAAGCGCCCCCCCGATCAGTCCCGCCACCACGGTGCCCTGGACGAAACGCCGCCACAGGATCGTCGTCCACGTTTCGACCGGCTGCGGCGGCAGGCCCAGCCACGCTGTGTACCACGAGAAGCCGGCCAGCACCTCGAACAGCCAGGCGTTGACTGCCGCCACCACGAAACTGATCAGGTAGACACCGCCGATATCGGCGATCTGAATCATCTGCAAAAACGTGTGCTGCGTGTGGCCGAGATAGTACCAGGCGAAGCCGGTGAGCAGCCACGAGCGCACGAACTCCAGCCCGGTCCAGACGATGGGCACGGTGAGAATCAGGGGCAGGCCCGTCCCCCGGTCGAGTCGCCGCAACAGCCAGATGGCTAGGGGGAAGTACAGCGAGCAGTAGGTCGCCAGCATCGCCCAGGTGTAGTACATGCGATGATCGGCGACACGCATCCATTGCAGCACGGGCCAGAAGAAGGCCAGTCCGCCGAGCCAGGCGCAACAGAACAGCCGCCAGCCGCTCGCGCGGGCACGCACCAGCGACAAGAGCGGCACGAGGGCGACCCAGCCGAGCCAGCCCTGGGCGAGGGGAAAGTAGCAACTCCACAGGAGCGCAGCGGAGGCGAGCGCCGGCAGGGCCAGTTGGGACCAGGTCGCCTCGGGGAGTTTCGCCGACACCAGGGCGTTGCCCGGCCGGCGCACGCCTGCCGGGCGAAAGTGTGGCCCCGGCGATCCGGCCGCCTCGGTGGGGTTCGACGAATGGACCGTCTCGCTCACTTTTTCCTGCAACGGCGCCGCTTGACCTTTCATCCCTCTCCTCCTGACCAATCAATCCCGTTCCTCGACGCGCAGCACCGCGAACGTCTGCCCGGCGCGGTGCTGGTGGTCGCCGACGGGAAAGAGCACAAACGCATTGGCCTCAGTCAGCCCGCGCAAGTCCGGCGAGCCAAACCACGGCACCGGCCGCACCTGCCAGCCCGACTTGTGCCGCTCCAACCGCGCCGGATAGTACGTCGGCCGATCGGTGCGATAGGCGAAGTCGTCAGCCAGGACTGCTTGGGCCATGTAGGGCCCGGTATGGCTGTGGCCGCGCAAGCGGCGAATCGCCGGCCGCACGAACAACTCGAAGCAAACCAGGGCGCTGACGGGGTTGCCCGGCAGACCGAAAACCAACGTAGGCGGCACCTTCAAGCCCACGGGTTGCAACCCGTGGGCTTCTTGGTGCGTGCCAAAGAAGACCGGCTTGCCCGGCTTCATCTCGACCTTGTGGAAGTGCGCCGTCACACCCAGTTCGCGCAGCACGCCCGGCACGAGATCGAGATTGCCCGCCGACACTCCGCCCGACAGCACCAGCACCGGCGATTTCAGTCCCTCAGTGATGCGCGAGCGCAGGCTGTCAACGTCGTCGCGAGCGATGCCCAGGTAGTGCGGCAGCCCGCCGGCGCGCTGGATCTGGGCCAGGAGCATCGGCCCGTTGCCGTTGCGGATCTGCCCGGGGCCGGGCGTCACGTCGGCCTCGACGATTTCATCGCCGGTGGACAGCACCGCCACCCGCGGCGCCGGATAAACCAGGGCGGCCGTGCGGCCGACGGTCGCGAGCGTGCCGAACTCCTGCGGCCGCAGGACGGCGCCGGCGGCGACGACGGCTTGCCCACGACGCATTTCGCGACCGCGCGGCATCACGTTGTAGCCCGGCTGCGGCGGTTTGTCCTCGATCTGCACGCGATCCTTTTCGGCCAGGAAGGTGCGCTCGCGCGGAATGACCGCGTCGGCACCCGCCGGCACCGGCGCCCCGGTCATGATGCGTGTCGCCTGCCCCGGGCCGACCGGCAGTTGCGGCGTGCGCCCGGCGGTGACTTCCTCGATAACCGTCAGGATAGCCTTGCCGACGGAGAGGTCCGCAGCCCGGACCGCATAGCCATCCATCATCGCCTTGTCGTAAGGCGGCATGTCCAGGTCGCTGACCACGTCCTCCGCGAGGATCCAGCCGAGCAAAGCAGGCTCCAGCGCCGCCCGCTCCGGCGGCAACGGACGTGCCTGCTGCAGCACTTGTTCCTGAGCCTCGGCGACGCTCAGCAGTTTGTCACGATTCGCCATCAGGACACCCGTCGGACTGCCCATTCGCCTGCCCCGGTGCTTGGGGGGTGGAAACGGCTGTCGTGATTGTAGCATCCTTGCCGCGACGGAGGCTAGACCGACCCAGCGACAGCGACTCGACCGAATTTGCGGAATCGAGGGGATTTGCGGAGTTTGCGCAGCGCGAGGGAGGATGGCGAGTCAAAAAGGCGCCGAAAGTCGTTGACCAGAATCGCGCTTCAGAAGATCATCAGCTGTGGCGCATTTGCTGTGGCCCACTGTGTTTACCAGCATCGAGGTCAATTGATGGATACAGTCTATCTGATTGGCGCCCTGATCTGCGGGGCGTTGCTCGTCGGTCAATGGTGGCGTGAGTTCCGCGGCGTGAGGAAAAGGCCGTGTGATCCGGAGGCCGAACCAGCTGTCGAGGGTGGGATCGGCTGCGCGGTCGCGCAGACAGGCACCGTTTCGCTCGCCGTCCCCGCCCAGCAAACCGGGGCGGGCAAGGTGACGTTGACGTTCAAGAGCGGTCCCGTCGAGTATCAGGCGGTCACCCGCCGCGATGGCCTCTCCACTGGCGAGAGAGTGTTGGTAGTCGGCGTCGTTGCCCCGAACACGGTCGAAGTGATCGCGGTCAGCGAGCGCGAGCATCCGGAACATCAACCGTTCAGTGGATGCCATCAACGGCCAGAATCACCCCGGCCGTTGCAAGAACCGTCCTATTTCGGGGTATAGGTGTACCTGACGATGCGCACCCCCCCGGACTCCCGGATTTCCGTCTTGACGTCCCACTGCGGCGCCCGCCTCTCGTAAGTCCCGGGTTCGATAGCCGGTCGCTTGCCCATGTTGTTGATCTGCTCGTGCCAGCTCGCCGGCGTCGGCGTGATCTTCCGATTGCTCGAATACTTCGAGACGACGGCCACAACACCCACCACGATGATGATCCCGAGAATGACGCCGAAGCCTCGACAGACTCCCATCGTATTCATGGTTACCCTCTCTTCAATGGCGTTAGTGTCATCAACCGAGGGGGGCGAGCGCAGCCGAACAGCGTTGACGGCCATCGTTCCAACGAAGTGTCCTCCGTGAACGCTCAACCCTACGTCATGACCGGCGTCCAGGCAAACGGTGCGCCGCCTTGTGGACCGGTCGGGCCAGAATCTTTTACCCCGCAGCGGGCTTCCTGAGCAGGCGAAGGGCTGCCTTCGCCTTCACCTCTCATACGGAAGTGCCTTGGCGGTTCTGCCTCAGCAACCCGAAGCGTGAGCGAGGACGGCCCTCGCTCACGCTTCGGGTTAGTGTTGACCACCAACGACCAAGGCCATTCCGGATTACCCCTCTCCAAGGGCAAAAGGCCGCAAGACTCGCCTTGGCCGTCGCCCCGCCGGCTCGCTACAGTAAATACAATTTGTTCTGAGAGTGGCGGTGAGGCGTGCGGTATTCCGCTGGCGAGCCGCCCCGAAACGGCCACAAACGCGCCGCGAACAGAAGGAGAAGGAATGTCGGACAGTCAGGCCAAACTCGCCCTGGAAGACGGCATGGTCTACAGCGGCCGCGGTTTCGGCGCCCGGGGCGAAACCTTTGGCGAAGTCGTTTTCAACACGAGCATGACCGGCTATCAGGAGGTGCTCACCGACCCCTCGTACAGGGGTCAAATCGTCACGATGACCTACCCGCTCATCGGCAACTACGGCGTCAACCGCGAGGACGTCGAATCGCGCCGTCCCCAGGTCGAGGGCTTCATCGTCCGCGAACTGACGCGGGTGCCGAGCAACTTTCGCTCACATGGCAGCCTCGACGCCTACCTCGCCGAGAACAACATCCTTGGCCTGGAGGGCATCGACACGCGCGCGCTCGTGCGGCGGCTGCGCGTGCGCGGCACCATGACCGGAGTGCTGTCCACGCTGGATCTCGACAATGCCTCATTAGTTGCCAAGGCGCGCAACAGTCCGAACATCGTCGGCCGCGATCTGGTGCGCGAGGTCGTGCCGGCGAAGGCGTTCGGCTGGGCGGAGGGCTTTACCAGCCCCTTCACCTCGTACCTGCCCAGCCGGCCGGCGACGCACCACGTCGTCGCCCTGGACTACGGCATGAAGTGGAACATCCTGCGCTGCCTGGTGCAGGTCGGCTGCCGCGTGACCGTCGTGCCGGGGACGGCCACCGCCGAGCAGGTACTCAGTTATCGTCCCGACGGCATCTTTCTGTCGAACGGTCCCGGCGACCCCGAACCGCTGCGCTACGCCATCGACACGATTCGGGGGCTGGCGGGCAAGAAGCCGATTTTCGGCATCTGCCTTGGGCATCAATTACTCGGGCTGGCGCTGGGGGCGAAGACGTTCAAACTCAAGTTCGGCCATCGCGGCGCCAATCAGCCGGTGCTCAACCAGCAGACCGGGCGCGTCGAGATCACGACGCAGAACCACGGTTTCGCGGTCGGTATCGAATCACTGCCGTCGGACCTGGAGCCGACGCACGTCAACCTGAACGACGGCACGTTGGAGGGGATGCGTCATCGCCGCTGGCCGCTGTTCAGTGTGCAGTACCACCCCGAGGCGTCGGCGGGCCCGCACGACAGCAGCTATCTCTTCGAGGAGTTCCGCAAGCGCATGGGCTGACCACCTGCTAACCCGCAAGCGGGAAGGCCAACGGCGCCAACGAATGCCGGCCTCGCGTGTTTTCCTTGATGGGACGGTGCAGTCCGTCGTAGAATCGTTCCTGGGTAACACGTCCGCCGAGCGCTCCCTTCCCGTCGAGCGCCACACCCTTGTCAGGAGTCACCTCCATGATTTGCCGGTGTCTTCTCGGTTTTGTCTGCTTGCTGGCCCTGCTGGTCGCCGGGGAACGAGTTGCAGCGCAACCACCCGCGAAGATCCGCGAGTTGCAAGCGCTCCTCAACGAAATCATCGACATGAAGGACTTCCGCGCGCCGATGACGCTCAAGGAGGCGCTCGGTCTGTTGCAGGACAAACTCAACGCCAAGTTCCAGGGGGATGATGTTCTGCCAATTCTGGTAGACGAGGCTGCCTTCAAGGCGGTGGATCCGGACGCGCCGGATGTCTACGACACGGAGGTGAGGCTCCCACCGTTCCCGCGCAGGATGTCCGTGGCGACTGCCCTGCGGTTCGCGCTGGCGAAGATACCCACCAAAAACGCCACCTACCTGTTGCGCCAGGGGATGATCGAAGTCACGACTTTGCAAGCCGCGAGCCCGAAACAACTCCTCCGCCAGCGCGTCACGGCCAACTTCAAGCAGTTTCCGCTGCACGACGCCATCGAGGTGCTGGCAGAACAGACCGGCCTGAACGTGGTTCTCGATCAGCGCGTTGGCGACAAGCTCAAGACGCCGGTGAGCGCGACGTTCGGCAACGGCATCACTCTGGAAGGGGCGTTGCGTCTCCTCACCGACATGACCGACCTCAAATTGTACATCACCGATGGGTACGTCTACGTCACCACCCCCGCCAACGCCAAGCAACTGCACAAGGAGCGCCGGGACGCCGAGGACGAGGCCCATCGCGATCGTCTGCGCAAGGCCCCACCTCCGGAGCCGGGCGGAAAGGACGCCGCGTTTGAGACGCTTGTTTGCGGCGGCGACACCAAGCCGGCACCGGCTCCTGCGACCACGAAGCAGGCCCCGCGACGCGAGCCTGAGCCAAAGGCCGGCCCCTCGCGCAAGGGCTGGCTATCCATCTTGAACGAGGCGGCCGAGGCGAAGAGTTCCCAGGAGCCAATGACGCTCAAGCAAGCTCTCGATCTGGTCGGCGGGTGGATCGCGAATTACATTCCCAACCCCCAGTTATTCGTCGATGAAGAAGCGTTCCTGGCAGAGGATCCCAACCTGCGCACTCTGCTCGACACCGAGATTCGCCTGCCCCCCTTGCCGCGCAAAATGGCCATCTCTTCCCTCCTGCGGGTCGTCCTCGACAAGTTCCCCGGCCGCAATGCCACGTTCCTGCTACGCTCGGGAACGCTGGAAATCACCACGGTCAAGGCGGCCAGTCCGAAACAATTGCTCCGGCAGAAGGTACTGGCGAACTTCCAGAACCTGCCGCTGGAAGAGGCGCTCGACGAACTCGCCGAGCAAACGGGGTTGAGCGTGATGGTGGACGCTCGCGTCGGTGACAAGCGGCGCGCGGCCGTCACGGCGGTACTGACCAACGACGTGACCCTGGAAGCGGCCTTGCGCCTCCTCACCGATATGGCGGACC
>DASPXY010000951.1:0-4100 GCA_035637055.1 Gemmataceae bacterium
ACATGGGCCTGGGCAAAACAGTGCAGACACTGGCCCTGCTGCGGCGCGAGTGGACGCCGAAAGACGGCAGGCCGACGTTGCTGATCTGTCCAACTTCAGTCGTCGGCAACTGGCAGAAGGAGACATCGCGCTTCACACCGGAGTTGCCGGTCCTGGTCCATCATGGCCTGAAGCGCGTCAAGGGCACGACCTTTGCGAAGGAGGCCAGCAAGTACGCCCTGGTGCTGTCGAGTTACGCTCTGCTGCACCGCGACCGCGATCTCTTCGCGGCCGTGCCGTGGGCCGCGGTGATTCTCGATGAGGCGCAGAACATCAAGAACCCCGAGACCAAGCAAGCGCAGGCCGCCCGCTCGCTGCAGGCCGATAGCCGCATCACCCTGACCGGCACGCCCGTTGAGAATCACGTCGGCGATCTGTGGTCGATCATGGAGTTCCTCAACCCCGGCTTCCTCGGCAGCCAGGCCACCTTCAAGCGCAACTTCTTCGTGCCGATCCAGGCCAACCACGACCCCGACGCGACGAAACGTCTCAAACAGCTGACCGGCCCGTTCGTCCTGCGCCGCCTCAAGACCGACAAGAGCATCATTGCCGACCTGCCCGACAAGCTCGAAATGAAGGTGTTTTGCACTCTCACAAAGGAACAGGCGTCGCTTTACGAGGCGGTGGTGCGCGATGCCGCCGAGAAGATGGACGCGGCCGACGGCATTCAGTGGAAGGGCGTCGTGCTGGCGACGCTCTCCAAGCTGAAGCAGGTGTGCAACCATCCGGCGCAGTTCCTGGGCGACAACTCGGCGATCCCAAATCGCTCCGGCAAACTGGCGCGCCTGACGGAGATGCTGGAGGAAGTCCTCGAAGCGGGCGATCGCGCCCTTATCTTCTCGCAGTTCTCCGAAATGGGCGCCATCATCCAGCGGCATTTGCAGGAGACCTTCGGCCGCGAGGTGCTGTTCCTGCACGGCGAGGTGAGCAAGAAACAGCGCGACGAGATGGTGGAGCGTTTCCAGCAGGGCGGGGCACAAAGTCCGCGGATCTTTATGCTGACGGTGAAGGCGGGTGGGACGGGCCTCAACTTGACGGGGGCCAATCACGTCTTTCACTTCGATCGCTGGTGGAACCCGGCGGTCGAGAATCAGGCGACCGATCGGGCGTTCCGCATCGGCCAGACGCGCAATGTGCAGGTTCACAAGTTCCTGTGCGTCGGCACATTGGAGGAGCGCATCGACGAGATGATCGAGCGCAAACAGGCGATTGCGGGCAGCGTCGTCGGGACGGGCGAGGCGTGGTTGACGGAACTATCAACAGCAGAGTTGAAGGAGCTATTCGCGTTGCGCCAGGAGGCCGTTGCGGAGTGAGTAAAGGCGAGCGGGGGGCGTAAGCCCCCTGATAACTCCGTAGTATCAGGGGGCTCACGCCCCCCGCTCGCCAGGATTCGGGGAGGGTCGCAATTATGTGGGGCGACTATGGTTTCTTCAAACGCTCGAAGCCGCGCAAGGCCAAGGGCGGCATCAAGGCGCAGAACAAACGCGGCGCCTTCGGCACGAGCTGGTGGGCCAAACGCTGGATCGCCGTGCTGGAGAGTTTCGACATCGGGGCCAGGCTGCAGCGCGGCCGCTCTTATGCCCGCGGCGGCCAGGTGCTGTCGATCGACGTGAACAAGGGCAAGGTGACGGCAAAGGTCCAGGGTTCGCGGCCGCAGCCGTACGGCGTGACTATCCAGATGAAGGTTCTGACCGACGCCGACTGGAAGAAACTCACCGCCGCCCTGGCGAAGCAAGCCCTGTTCGCGGCCAAGTTGCTCGCGGGCGAAATGCCGCAGGAGATCGAGCAGAGCTTCAAGGACGTCGGCCTATCGCTCTTCCCCACCAAGCTCGGCGATCTCAAAACGAGCTGTTCCTGTCCGGACGACTCGAACCCGTGCAAGCATATTGCGGCGGTGTACTATCTGCTTGGTGAGGAATTCGACCGCGATCCGTTCCTGATCTTCAAGCTGCGCGGCCTGAGCCGTGAGGAGTTGACCGGGTTGCTCGGCAAGGCGGGACCGGCGGCCGGGGCTGCTCCGCCAAAGGAGACGCCCGCCACACCGGAGCCGTTGCCCGCTGACCCGGCGAGCTTCTGGAAGGATCCCGAGTTGCCCGCGGACCTGCTGGGCGAGGTCGCCATCCCGCCGGTGACGGCGGCCCTGCCGCGCCGTCTGGGCGGCTTCCCCTTCTGGCGCGGCAACGAGCGCTTCCTCGAAGCTCTGGAGCCGGTCTACAAGCAGGCGGCGCAGCGCGGTCTGGATGCCTTCCTCGGAGAGACGACGCACCCCCGACCGGCCTCCGGAGGCTAAATGTCCTTGCTCAATGACTCCGGGACGGGCTACGATGATCATGGTTGTTCGGCCGCGCAATGGGCGCAGCAAGTCGGTGAGGCGGGGAGAAGTCCATGAATCCGACAGTTCTGGCGGAAATCGAGACCCGCTTCAACGCGCTCACTTCGGATGAGCAACTCTGGTTGCTGGAGCGCCTGGTTCGCCGCTTGCGGCGGCGGAGCGCGCGGGCCAAGCGCCGGGCCTGGGAAAGCGACCTTCCCGCGATGGCTGCCGATCCTGAAATCCAGGCCGAATTGCGTAAGATCGAGGCGGAGTTTCGGGCCACGGAAGCGGATGGACTGGAGGGAGCCCAATGACCATTCGCCGTGGCGAGGTCTATTTCGTGGACCTGGATCCCGTCGAGGGTAGAGAACAGGCAGGCAACCGGCCTGTGCTGGTGTTGTCGATCGATGCCATTAACAAGCTCCCGTTGGTCGTGACAGTGGTAGTTGGCACGAAAGGCGCGAACGTCGCCCGGACTATCACACCAATGTTCGCGTGCCGGCCGAAGAAAGCGGCCTTCCCATGGAAACCGTGTTCTTGTGCTTCCAGATTCGCTCGCTGGATCCCAGCCGGTTCTCGGACGCGCCTGCCGGAAAGATCGGCGGGAAGACGTTGAGGACCATCGAGCGCACCGTTCGGTATTGCCTGGGGCTTTGAAGGGCGAAGTCGATGCAAGCGCGGTTCTGGCTGAAAGTCCGCGCAGGTACGGCCCGCCGGTTGTAGCGAGCGAAGCGGACGCCGCGAACACAGGCCCTACTCCCTCTCTGCTTTACCTGCAGATACTTCCGATCGCAAGTCGATTTCCTCTACCAATCACCGCAGAGTATTACGATGCGAGCGGTCGGATTCGCCACGCATCGGTAGGAATACACCTTAACTCACGGAGGAGTCCATGAGGTGGAAACGATGGGCTTGCAGTCTCGGTCTGGGTCTGGCTCTGGCAAGTAGTTCTGTTCACGCACAACAGGGTTCGCCCGGTGCCGCGCTGGGCGCGGCGGTGCCCCCTCCGGGCTGCGCCACGCCGTTCCCGGGGCCTGGAGTCCTGCCGGGGCCGGCACCGGGTCAGCCAGACGCCGGACAGCCGCCCGCGGCCCAACCGCCCAGCACCGACGCTTTTGCCCAGGCCCCGCCGGCCGGCGGGGCCGAGACGGGCGGCTTCAACCCGAGTATGTTCGGTGATCAACTCGGACACTCGATCTCGTCCTCGTCGTCCTCGAACCGACCGGCGGCGCTGGCCACTGCGATCCGCGGGGCCTACAAGATCACCGAAAACGATGGCCCCCGCCCGCAGGATCGTGTGTTCTTCACTTACAACTACTTCAACAACGTCGGCGGCAGCCAGAGGGCGGACGGCACGCCGCAGACCGACCTGCACCGCGAGATGATCGGCGTCGAGAAGACCTTCCTCGACGGCAACGCCTCCATTCAGCTGCGCCTGCCGTTCATCCAGGTAAGCGGTGGTGGCGGCGCCAGTCACTCCGACGTCGGCGACCTGACCATCTTTTTGAAATATGCGATGATTAACGATCGCGCCACCGGCAACGTGCTGACGGCTGGTCTGGGCGTGACTGCTCCCACCGGCGGCGACTTCATCTCTGGCGGGGCCAGCGGTCTGCGCTCGACGTTGCTGCAGCCGTACATCGGCGCTATCTACAACATCGGCGACCTGTACATTCAGGGGTTCACCTCGTTCATTGTGCCCACGGACAGCCGCGACGTGACCTTCTGGAACAACGACATCGGTTTC
>DASPXY010000952.1:0-6358 GCA_035637055.1 Gemmataceae bacterium
CACCGCCGGCGCCGAGTACCGCATCGAGTACCGCCTCCGCCGCCACGACGGCCAGTACCGCTGGCACAGCGGTCGAGCCTGCCCGGTGCGCGACCCCCAGGGACGTATCGTCCGCTGGCTCGGCACCTGTACCGATATCGACGATCGCAAAAGGGCGGAGGAAGCCCTCACTGAGAGCGAGGCCCGCTACCGCGACCTGTTCGAGAACGCCAACGACGTCATTTACACGCTCGACCTGAAGGGGCGGATCACCTCCGTCAACCGCCGCGCAGAGCAGACCTTCGGCTACACCCGTGCGGAGTGCCTGGGCCGCAACGCCGCAGAGATGATACCGCCCGAGCATCACGCACGCATGTACGAAGCCCTTCGGCGGAAACTGCAGGGCGAGACGACCCCGACGACTTATGAAGTCGAAATGATTTGTAAAAATGGCCGCCGCGTGCCGCTGGAGATCAGCAGCCGGCTCATCGTGCGCGACGGCCGGCCGGTCGGCATCCAGGGGATCGCTCGCGACGCGACCGAGCGGCGGCTGGTCGAGGAGACGCTGCGCGAAGCGGATCGGCGCAAGGATGAGTTCCTGGCGATGCTGGCTCACGAATTGCGCAACCCGCTCGCTCCCATCCGCAACGCCGTGCAGGTGCTCAAACTGCTTGGTGGTCCGGAGCCGACCCTGGCGCAGGCGCGCGCGATGATCGACCGGCAAGTGGCTCACATGGCCCGACTCGTGGACGATTTGCTCGACGTCAGCCGCATCACACGCGGGAAGATCCTGCTGCGCAAGGAACCGCTTGACCTGGTGCCGCTCGTTCGTGCGGCCGCCGAGGACCATCGCAGCTTGCTGGAAGGCACCGGCTTGAAATTGACCGTCGAGTTGCCGGAGCGGCCGCTCTGGGTGGAGGGCGATCCAACGCGGCTGGCTCAGGTGGTGGGCAATCTGCTGCACAACGCCAACAAGTTCACCGATCCGGGCGGGCAGGTCGTCGTTTGCCTCCAGGGCGGGGAGCCGTGCGGTACTCCGCTGGGCGAACCGCCCGAACCCTCACAAAGGGCGCAACCCAACGCGACCGAGGTTCTCCTCACCGTGCGCGACACGGGCATCGGCATGGGCGCGGATATCCTAGGGCGGCTGTTCGAGCCGTTCAGCCAGGCCGACCGCAGCATCGACCGCAGCCGCGGCGGGCTTGGGTTAGGGCTGGCGCTCGTCAAGGGCCTGGCGGAACTGCATGGCGGCAGCGTGCAGGCGTTCAGCGCGGGAGCGGGGCGCGGCTCGGAATTCACGGTCCATCTGCCCCTGATTCGAGAACAATCCCTGCCCGAAAAGTCGTATGCAACGACCTTGTCGGTCGGCCGGTCGCTGCGCGTCCTGGTCGTCGAGGACAACCGCGACGCCGCGGAGAGCCTGCGCATGGTGCTGACACTCTCTGGGCATCGTGTCGTCGTGGCCTACACGGGGCTGGCAGGACTGGAGGCAGCCCGCGCCTTCCGCCCGGATGTGGTGCTGTGCGACATCGGCCTGCCCGGCGGCCTGGACGGCTACGGTGTGGCGCAGGCGCTGCGCGCCGACCCGGAGCAGTTCGCCGTGCCCCTGATCGCCCTGAGTGGCTATGGGCAGGAAGAAGACCAGCGCAAGGCCCGTCAAGCCGGTTTTGATCGTTACTTCACCAAGCCGGTCGATCCGACGGCCCTGGCCCGGATCCTGGAACTGGTGACAAGGTGACAAGGTGACAAGGTGACCAGATGACCGGGTGATGAGCAGTTCTCGTCCATCGCCCGTTCACCTTGTCAGCCTGTCACCTTGTCACCTTGTCACCCTTGCCTGGCGTCAGGGCGCGAGAGCGGTATACTAAATACTCCGGGCACAGGCGCCTCCCTGATCGTGGTCGATCACTCTCCTGGAGGCGACCGCCGGATGGTATCATTGCGCGATGGGCCCGCCAGCAGCTCAAGCCCTGACCTCCCCCCAACTCCCATCGCACGCGGTGCGTCCGCTGCCGCTGCGCTACGGCGTTGCTGTCGTAAGCGTCACCGTCCCCTTACTGATCAAAAAATTCCTCCTCGACCCGTCCGTCGGCCTGGAGGCGCCGTTCCTGCTCTTCCTGGGCGCCGTCATGGTGGCGGCCTGGTACGGCGGCTGGGGGCCGGGGGCGCTGGCCCTGGCCCTCGCGGTCGCCAGCGCCGACTTCTTCTTCTTGCCCCCCCTCTACGAATTTGGGATGTTGACACCGGGGCAGCAAATCACCCTGGCGCTGTTCATCCTGGAGGCCATCCTGATCATCTGCCTGGCAGAGCGCTTGCAGGTCAGCTACCGGCGCAGCGAGGAGAGCCGCGAGCAGTTCCGGCTCCTGGTGGAGGGCACGCGCGACTATGCCCTTTTCCTACTGGACGCCGACGGCCGAGTCGCCAGCTGGAACTTTGGGGCGCAGCGCGTCCTTGGCTACGAGGTGAGCGAGGTGCTTGGCCGGCCCTTCGCGGACTTCTATCCCGAAGAAGACGTCCGCCGCGACCGACCGGCGAGCGAGCTGCGCCTGGCCGCCGAGCAGGGACGTTTTGAGGAGGAAGGCTGGCGCTTGCGGCGCGGCGGCGAGCGGTTCTGGGCGCGCGGCGTCGTCACCCCTCTGCGTGACGAGGACGGACGTTTGCGCGGCTACTCCATCGTGCTGCGGGACGTAACGCGCCACAAGGAACTGGAGAAGGAAGTCCTGGAGATTGCCACGAGCGAGCAGCGCCGCATCGGCCAGGATCTGCACGACGGTACGGGTCAGGAACTGACTGGCCTGAGCCTGATGGCCGAGAGCCTGGTCGAGTCGCTGCGCGAGTCCGGGGCCAGGGAGGGAGCACTCGCGGTACGAATCGCCACCGGCCTGAAGCGTGCCTTGGGGCAGGTACGAGCCCTGTCGCGCGGCCTGGTGCCGGTGGAGGTGGACGCCGAGGGGCTGATGGCAGCGCTGGTAGAGTTGACCGACCGCGTCAGCGAGGCGAGCGGCCTGTGCTGCCGTTTCGAGTGCCGCGAGCCGGTGCGCATCGAGGACACCCAGACAGCGACCCATCTGTACCGCATCGCCCAGGAAGCGGTCACCAACGCGGTCAAGCACGCGGGAGCGCAGGATATCCGTGTGAGCCTGGAAGCTCACGATGGCCGCGTCATCCTCGAAGTGCGCGACGACGGCGTGGGCGTCGGACGGGATTGCGTGAACGGCAAGGGCATGGGCCTGCGTATCATGGAATATCGCGCTGTCCTGATCGGGGCGGCGCTGCACGTGGGGCAGACGAACCAAGGTGGCACGTTGGTGCAGTGTACTCTGACGAGGGACAATAACCATGACCAACACTGACGCGGGCACGGGGAGAAGTGTTTCGGCCGGTTCGCCCAGCGGGGTACCGCACGGCTCACCGGCCTCGGGGCGGGCCGCCCGGGTGCTGATTGTTGATGACCATCCGGCCGTCCGTGAGGGCCTGGCGATTCGGATTGCCCGGCAGGCCGATCTGGAAGTGTGCGGCGAGGCCGCCGACCTCGCCGAGGCGCTGGAGCAGGTGACCGCTACGCGTCCGGACGTGGTCGTCATTGACATTTCGCTCAAGAGCGGCAACGGCATCGATCTTATTAAAAAGATCAAGGCCAACGATCCGTCGATCCGCATGCTGGTGTGGTCGATGCACCCCGAGGCGCTGTACGCCGAGCGTGCCCTGCGGGCGGGGGCGCTGGGGTACATCACCAAGGAGCAGGCGACCGACAAGATCATCGAGGCGATCCGGCGCGTGCTGGAGGGCAAGGTGTACCTGAGCGAGGCGATGGCGGAGCATGTGCTGAACCGGGCCGTCGGCCGCGGCGGCGAGCCTGCCGGCGGTTCGCCGGTCGAGTGTCTGTCCGACCGCGAACTGGAGGTCTTCCAGTTGATCGGCCAGGGGCTGGACACGCAGAAGATCGCCGAGAACATGCAGGTCAGCCCGAAGACGGTCGAGACCTACCGGGCGCGCATCAAGGAGAAACTGAACCTGAACAAGGCGAACGAACTGATCCAGCGTGCGGTGCAGTGGGTGATGGAAAACGCCTGAAACCGTGGACCGTGGGGCGTGGACCGTGTCACAACCTGGCGCCACAGGTTGTGACACGGTCTCCTGACCGTGTCACTCTGCTGACCGCAGGTCTCCCTGGGGTGCTGGCGAGCAAAGAGGAGACCTGCGGTCAAATCCCGTGGCACGGTCAGGAGACCGTGCCACAACCTGTGTTGCTGTGGTTTCTGGCCCCGCGTGGTGCCTTCTCATGCATGTCCTGTTGACTGGCGGCTACGGCTGTATCGGGAGTTGGATCGCGCGCAATCTCCTGGAGCGCAGCGACCGTGTCTGGATTTACGACCTCAAGGAAGACCCGCGCCGACTGCGGCTGATTCTCGACGAGGAGCGCGTGCGACAGGTGCGCTTCGTCCGCGGCGACGTCACCGATCTGGCTGGCCTGCGTGAGGCGATCCGCGCTCACGGCATCACGCATCTTGTCCATCTTGCCGGCTTGCAGGTGCCTGTCTGCCGCGCCGATCCCATCCTCGGAGCCAAGGTCAACGTCCTGGGCACCCTCGCGGTCTTCGAGGCGGTGCGCCAGTCCGAGGGGCAGGTACAGCGCCTTGTGTACGCCAGTTCGGCGGCGGTGTTCGGGCCGCCGTCCGACTACGGCCTCGGTTCGCTCTCCGATGACGTACCCCTGACACCGACGACTCACTACGGCTTTTTCAAGTGCTGCAACGAGGGCAACGCGCGCGTTTACTTCCAGGATCACGGCCTGTCGAGCGTCGGGCTGCGACCCTGGACGGTCTACGGCGTCGGCCGCGATTTCGGCATGACCAGCGAGCCGACCAAGGCGATCAAGTCACTCGCGCTCGGCCGGCCCTATCACATCAGCTATGGCGGCTGGCAGGATCTGCAGTACGTCGATGACGTGGCGAAGATCTTCGTGCGCTGCCTGGAGGCGCCGTACCACGGGGCGAAGTCGTACAACCTGCGCGGTGATGTCGTGGATCTGCCCACGTTCCACAAGGCGCTATGCGAGGTCGATGCGGCGGCGTCTCGACTAATCACCTTTGGGGAGCGGCAGATCGCCATCGCCTACGACCTGGACGACAGCGCCCTGCAGCACGACCTGGGGCCGATGTCGCGCACGCCACTGGTCGAAGGGATTCGCCGCACTCTCGACGATTTCCGCCGGCTGCAGACGGAGGGCCGACTGGATACCGCGGACCTGGACGGGTGATTATGGCGACCTGCTTTGTCGCTTATTTTCGCGTCAGGCCTGTCAAGTAGGACAACACCTGCGAAACCGGTCTGCCCTCGTGGATGTCGTCTGGGACATATTTTTCCTGATTCAGTTTACTGGTGACTGTCGTCTGTGCGGAAACCTGCCCGGTCGTGCGATCGACAACCGTAATGTCGCATGTCCTCTCGTAGAGCCTTGGGGCACCGGGTACGGGGGTCGTGCCCTTGGTGACCACAACCAACCCGGTGTCCTTCATCTGCCAGTTCAGGAACACGACGGCGCCCACATCCTCTTGACTGTCAGCGCGAAGATCGGCGGGCAGATCCAGGAAGATGGGGTCAATCTCCTTGACGGTGCGATCAACCGTGACGATCTTGCCTCGCACGTAGGGTTGCGCGGGAGCGGCTCCTGTGCCTCGTACCTTGAGGTAATCCTGGAGGCTGGCCTCGTGCCGGGCGAGAATCGCTGAGCGTCCCTGGAAGCGCACGATCAAGAAGTAGATCACCCCGCCAAGCACTGCCAGGATGAGGAGCCCGACCAGCGCACGCCTCGCTCCAGGAGACAACGGGACGGTAAACCCGCCTTCAGATTGCTCACGTTTTTTCCGCTTTCCCATGTGCCACCTCGGCGGTTGGGCGCCCGCCGGGAGGAACCAACCTCCCGCCCACGGGCTCAGAATGTGTCGCTGCAGGTGACTCTACAGAGCGGCCGCAGTCGTGGACAGCTCTTGACCCCCTTGACGATGCCGGTATACTTTGCGATGTAAAGTCACAGGGACGTCCTGCCGATTCTGGTAAGGAGGCTCGCTCGTCTATCCCGGAGATCAGGCCCAGTCATGGAGCTTCGCGAAGCGCTGACCCAGATCTCCGAGATCCGCCGCCAGGTGGCGCGGACCGAGGTGTTTCGCGGCTATCGTGCCCTGCCGGTCGCCTTTTCCGGACTGATTGCGCTGGCGGTCGCCGGCGTGCAGCAACTCTGGCTCCCCGATCCTGCCCAGAACATCGCCGCCTACATCGCCCTGTGGGTCGGCGCCGCGCTGCTCAGCATGCTGGCGACCGGCCTGGAGATGGCGCTGCACTTTCGCCGCTCTGCATCGTCCGTGGAGCGGCAAACGGT
>DASPXY010000953.1:0-11708 GCA_035637055.1 Gemmataceae bacterium
TCAGGGCGGCGTCGATCTTGTCGGTGAGCAGTGACACCAGACCGTCACAGCCGGCGACCTTTTGGCGAAGGAGGTCGTAGGGCGGCGGAAGTTGCTCGGGCCAGACCTCGGCATCGCAGGCGGCCTTGATGCGAGCGAGTCCCGCTTCCGGGATGATGCGCGTGACGAAAACCTTCGGCTTGCCGGCCATAATGTTACTTCCGACCCGAGGAGAATTCCGTTAGACAGAGATCTACAGTTTTGCCGGTTCGTTGGCCGGATGGTGACGGTCCCGCCGTTCATGACTTTGCAGCTTATGACTTCCGCGACTTGCGGGGGGCCTTGGTGCGGGAGTGGCCGTCGGCCTTCGGGCCTGGCGGAGTTGTTCCTTCGATCACTGTCCAGGCCAACTGCTTGCCGACGGCATGGGCATAGCGCCAAAGGAGATCGATGGTGGGGTTAATTTTCTTGCCAGTCTCCAGCTGGTCAAGAATTGCCTCATCGATTTCGGTGCGCTCAGCGATGGCTGGCAGACTCAAACCCTGCTGCTCGCGGGCAGTGCGCAAGATGTGCATGAGCGTACGCAACTCCAGGTAGGCTCCCTGCGGGACTGGACCATCATAGTCCCCGTTGGCCAAGAGATCCTCAAGAGAGGGCTTTTCTTTCTGGAACTTCTCCCGAATGGCTTGGAGCCGCGCTTTCTCTTCGGGAGTTCGTTCGGTTTTGCGGTAGATGCGTCTAACGACCACGTTTCTTGCCCTTCTTGGTTTGGGGAGGTGGAACTTCGTAGGCGGTTACGGGGCGGACCGTCACGGGATCCTCAAGAACTTCCTCGAAAACGACAGCGAGATACTTTCCGGTACTGGTCCAGCCGAAAGTCATGGGCTGCCCACTGCTGCGACTCGCCACTGCGATGTCGAAATGCTTGTAGAGCACCTCTTCAACCTCTTCCGGGGAGATCCCATGCTCGGCGATGTGCTGGACGTTCCCTTCGGGATCATCCTCAAGATCCCAGATGATGCTCAGGTTGGCCATGCCTCACCCCAACGAGGAATCTCGTTCCTTGTTACTGCAAAGGGAAAGGCGTTGTCAAGCGCTCCTGCCCTCATCAGTTCCGGAGGATGGTGCCAGTGGCGACCGCTCAATCCGTTGAGTTCTATACCGTGCGGCCCTTGAGCAACTGCTTTCCAAGCACCGGGTCGCGCGCCGTGAACGGCCCCGCCTCCTGATCCTTCGTCAGACAGCGCACATACATCTCCAGTTTCGCATCGAGGTCGTCGGCATGGTGGAGGATGAGGCATTCCGGAATCATCGGCAGACGCGGCGAGCCCCACTCCGGCAGGGTGAGGTGCGTGATGATGATGTGCTCCAGCAACTGCAGCAATTCGGGGTTGACGTTGCCCAGTTCGCGCGCGGTCTCGCGCACCAGATCGCGTCCCAGGAAGAGATGGCCCATGAGCCGTCCCGCGACAGTCGGTTGCGGCGCTACCGGGTCGTCGTCGAACTCGGCCACGCGGCCGATGTCGTGCAGGATCGCGCCGGCGACGACTAGATCGCGGTTCAACGGCGGCTTCAAATCCGGATAAAGGTGACCGTAAAACTCCACCAGTTCCAGACTGATCCGTGTGACCGTCAGCAGGTGTTCCAGCAGCCCGCCGCAGAAGGGGTAGAAGTTCTTTTGCGTCGCCGGCAAGCGCTTCAGCGCCGGAGCGTGACGGTCGAGCAGCGTCAGCACGAGTTTCCGCAGCGGTTCGTCCGCGACGTGCTTCTCTGCCAATCCGCGCAGTTCGGTAAACATCGCCTCGCTGTCGAAACGCGAACGCTCGACCAACTCGGACGGATCGAAACCGTCGGCGCGGTCGGCGTCCGTCACTTGCCGGATATTGGTGATCTCGATTTGCGGACCGTACTTTTCGTGCTGCGTGTAGCTGCCGCGGATCTTGTAGCACTGACCGGCCTGCCAGTCGCGCTCGCAGGTCTCGAACCAGTTGCTGTCGGCCCAGACCATGAACGTCACGCTACGGCGGGCATCGCGAAAACGACAAGTGTAGAACGGCTTGCCGTCGCGCGTCGCCGATCGGGTCCGCTCGGCCAGCAAGACAAAGAAGTCACCCGCCTGGCCCGCAGTCATCTCGCTCAGCCGCACCAGCGGGGGTCGCACTCGCGCCATGGGGCACCAACGGCAAAAGAAAAAAGGAAAAAGGAAGAGCCATTGTCTTCCTTTTTCCTTTGTACTTGATCTTTTTGCCTTTCGCTACGCGCTCTTCTTGTCGGGGTTGGGCTTCTTCTCGTAGAGCGACTTCTCGCCCTTGACCACCTGATCGGTCACCTGGAACTTGCCCTTCGGTTCCATGTCCGGCAGCTCGAACATGATGTCCGTCATGACCTCCTCGACGATGCTCCGCAGCCCGCGTGCCCCGGTGTCGCGCTCGCGTGCCTTGCGCGCGATCTCCTTGAGCGCCAGCGGATGGAACTCCAACTCCGCGCCCTCCATCTCGAACAGCTTCTGATACTGCTTCACCAGAGCGTTGCGCGGCTCGGTCAGGATGCGCACCAGGGCCTCCTCGTCGAGCGGATCGAGCGGCGCCAGCACCGGCAACCGGCCGATGAACTCCGGAATCATGCCGAACTCGAGCAGGTCGTCGCTGGTCACCTTGCCGAGCAGTTCACCCAGATTGTTCTCGCGGCTCTCCGGGTTGCTGCCGAAGCCGATCGTCTTGCGGCCGACGCGGCGGGCAATGATATTGTCCAGCCCGACGAACGTGCCGCCGCAGATGAAGAGAATGTTCGTCGTATCGACCTGGATGTACTGTTGCTCGGGGTGCTTGCGGCCGCCCTGCGGCGGGACGTTGCTGATCGTCCCTTCGAGCATCTTCAGCAGGGCCTGCTGCACGCCCTCGCCGCTGACGTCGCGCGTAATACTGACATTTTGACTCGTCTTTGCGATCTTATCGACCTCGTCAATGTAGACGATGCCGCGCTGGGCCGCCTCGATGTCGAAGTCGGCGGCATGAAGGAGTTTCAGCAGCAGGTTCTCGACGTCCTCGCCGACGTAGCCCGCTTCGGTGAGCGTGGTGGCGTCACCGATGGCGAACGGCACATCGAGCACCTTGGCCAGGGTCCGGGCGAGGAGGGTCTTGCCGGAGCCGGTCGGGCCGATGAGCAGGATATTGCTCTTGTCCACCTCGATATCGTGGAGCCCTTCCTCGCCGAGGCTGAGGCGCTTGTAATGATTATGCACCGCCACCGCGAGGGCCTTCTTGGCACGCCCCTGCCCAATGACGTACTGATCCAACTTGTCCTTGATCGAGCGCGGGGAGGGAATGTTCGTGACCAGGCTGCGCGGGTTCTGGCGACGGCGCTTCTCCTGGTCGATGATCGACTGGCACAACTCGATGCACTCACCGCAGATGTACACATCGCCCGGCCCCTCGACGAGGGGGCCGACATCGCGGTAACTTTTGCGGCAGAAGGAACAATAGGCGTTGCGATTGCGCCCCGTGTTCCCTGTGGGCCGTCGCCCACTCCCCCCGCCGGAGTTCTTGTCTGCCATGCAATCTCCTTCATACACTCAGATCCGAACCACCAGCGGTCAGGATCCAGGTTCGTTGTCACTCGGGTGCGAGGAAACACGGTCGCGGAGAGATTGACGCCCGCAAGCCGAACAGCTTCCTGTCCGTTTGGCCCTGACTCCCCAGCGATCTGTTGAAGTGAATGGCTCCCAACAGGTTTGTGGTTCCTGTTCCGAATTCTACGATTCACGAGACAGGCACGCAAGCAATTTCGCCCGGCGTATCTCGCCGGGGCAACGGGCGCTTGTGCTACCGTCCGCCCTGTCCTCCTTGCTGACAGGGGCGGCATCCCCGGACGGCGGGGCGAGGAGCGCGGGACGACAATTCATCCTCGCCCCTCACCCCTCGCTCCTCGCCCCTCTTCCGAGAGGCGAGCACGAATCCGCTCAAATTCGTCCGGACTGAGTTCGCCTTCCTCAAGCAGAGTGCGGTAGCGCGCGAGTTCTTCCTCAGCGGTAAGCACCTCTGTCGGCGGCCGTTTATAGCGCCGCGCTGCCCAGACGATCACCACAATGCCGAGCACCACGGGGCCGACGAAGAGCACAATGGCCCCGAGCAGTTCCAGAGAAAGGGTGAAAGCCCAGACAGAGTTGCTGACTCTCAGCATGGGCTTGCCTCACCGCACGATGACCGGAAAACGAGTCCGATTTGCCCGGCGAGGCGGCCTCATGTTGGGGCAGGGAGCACTGCCTCGCCCGAGTCTATTATAGCGGCCCGCAAGCGTCTGGCCGGAAAAAGTCGCACGCCGACGCGCCTCTGCGCTGTAAGAGAGTCCTTACAGGGCGCACAAAGAGACTGGTCAACTTGAGCAGACTTGTTTCGCCGAGTTGGCTGGCTTCTTGCCCGTCCGGAGGTCACTTCAAAGTACTGAGTACCAAGTACGGAGTACGAAGTGCCAGGCACGAGCAAGCCAGGCGCTATCCCGCGTTGTCCTTCGCAGGTGCGCGACTTGTTTCTGGAGCGCGGGCGTCCCGCCCGCAGCTGCGCTCCCCGGAAAGCGGGCGGGACGCCCGCGCTCCAGAATCGGCGCATGCCCCCCCTTCGTACCCTGCACTCTGCGTCCTGAACTCCGTACTCTGTACTTTGTACTCCGTACTCCGTACTCGGTACTTTCCTCGATGACACGCATCTTCACGACGCTGGCCGTCCTGCTGACCCTGGCCTTCCTCGCGACCTTCGGCGTCGGGCTGTACTGCATGGCGCTGGAGGTGTCGCCGTTCAAGAACGACGTTTACCTCGTCCACTTCACCCTTGGCCTGTTCACCGCGCTGGGGGCACTCCTGGTCCACTGTATCATCTTCACCTACTTCCTGGGGACCGGGCGCTGGGTGAAGGAGGTGGGGCTCGCTTATCGTTTACCAGATGAGCATTATCCAAAAACGACGCGTGAGCTGAAACGCGCCGCCTTTCCGCCGGCGTTGTTCTCGATGCTCATCACCATCGCGACGGCCGCCGCGGGCGCGGGGCGACAACTGCAACTGTGGCACTGGAGCATCCACCTGACGCTGGCGATCCTGACGATCCTCATCAACCTGTGGGCATTTCGCGTCGAGTATCGCTGCCTCAGCGCGAACGCCGAGGTGATCGAGGGTGTCCAGGTTGAGGTCGAACGCATTCGCGCCGAACAGGGGCTCCCGACCAGCGCCGAGGACTTCCTCCAGCAGAAGGGTTAAGCCCGGAGCGCGGGCGGGACGCCCGCTCAGACAAGCGGGCGGGACGCCCGCGCTCCGAGGGTTGATCGGGGCTGCCACAATCCCAAAGTGTCCCGCGCCGAAAAATCCGGAACAGCGGTTCAAACGGGTCGGAGGGGTCGAAACCGCGATTTGACGCGATCAGGCCGTTCTCAAAGTACCAAGACTCATGCCAAAGCAGGACAAAAATGCGGAGAATAGGGTGCCAGGCCCTTGACGCATCTCGACTGGACAGCTAGGATAACTAACGATGAGCCTCAGCAGTGCCTGGAGTTCATGTGCAATCCCAGCAGCGGTCCGCCGAGACTCACACCTGGTTCCAGCAGGGGAAGGGGATCTTCACCGGCGCGCTTCGTCGAAAACCCGTCGTTGTTGACCGTGCGGCGCGTGGGAATCAGTTCACCAGGAATAGCCCCCCTCGTTTCCAAGAAGGATAGGCGGCGATGCTAGTACTGTCCAGGAAAAAAAACGAAAGTATCGTCATCAACAACGATATCACCGTGACGGTGGTCGAAATCCGTGGGGACAAAGTCCGACTGGGCATTGTGGCTCCCAAGGAAGTTCCCGTTCACCGCCAGGAGGTGTTCGACGCCATCCACGGCAAGCCCGGCGCCGAACCGGCGCCGTCCACCGTGGTCGCCAAGCCCGTCGATCCCTCCGGTCGGGCGGTCTAATCGTGATGACGTCCGCAACTTGAACCCTCTTCACCTCCGCGAACCACACGTGAGCGGGATGGAAGAGGGTTTTTGTTTTTTCAGGTCTCCTCTCCTCCTCGTCCGTTTCGTGCCGCCGAGTCGCGCACAATTTCATACTTGCGCAGTTTGACCGACAACGTCTCGCGCGAGATGTCCAGAATCTTCGCCGCTTGCGTCTGATTCCACCCGGTCTTCTGCATCGCCTGACGGATGGCCCACGCCTCGACGTGTTCCAGCTTCAAACTGACCGGTTGGTCCACGGCGAACGGCGTGTCCTGCAAGCACAGATCCCGCACCTCGATCATGTCGCCGTCGGACATCATGACGGCACTCTCGATCACCGTGCGCAGCTCGCGGACGTTGCCCGGCCAGCTGTAGCCGCGCAGCCGTTGCAGCGCCGCGGGTGAGAGCGTCTTGCGCCGCCCGCACTCAACGGCGAACTTGTCGAGGAAGTGATTCACCAGCGCGGGCAGATCCTCAATGTGATCGCGCAACGGCGGCACCATGATCACCAGCACGCGCAACCGAAAATACAGGTCTTGTCGAAAGCGCCCGGCGCGCACTTCCTGGGCCAGATCCTTGTGCGTCGCCGCGACCAGGCGGACGTCGGACTTGATCTCCTTGGTGCCGCCGACCGGCCGAAAACCCTTGCCTTCCAGAACGCGTAACACCTTCACCTGACAATCGGGCGTCATGTCGCCGATTTCGTCGAGAAAGAGCGTGCCGTCGTCGGCCTGCTCGAACAGGCCCTTGCGCGAGGAGGTGGCGCCGGTAAAGGCCCCCTCACAGTGGCCAAATAGCTCCGACTCCAGCAAGGTCGGGACAATGGCCCCACAGTTCGCAACCACCATCGGCCCCTTGCAGCGCCGGCTCTGGCGGTGCAGCGCCAGTGCCACCAGTTCCTTACCGGCTCCCGTTTCTCCCTGGATCAACACCGTCGAGCGGCACGCTGCCGCTTTGCCGATGAGCTGGTGCAGTTGTTTCAGGGCCGGGCTATCGCCGATGATCTGATCCGAGATGGGAGCGTGGCCGCGCAGCCACGAATTCTCCGCGATCAGGCTACGGTTCTGCCGCAACCGGGCCAGGTGGACGGCGGCGTAACCCGCGACCAGCTCGCAGAAACGGACGTGGTCCTGCGTGAAGCAACGGCCCGACTTGTAGACGTGCAGCGCCCCGAGCGGGCCGCCCTCCGCCTGCAGCGGCACACAAACGGCATCCTGGAAGGGCAACAGGCTTTCGCTCTCTTCCAGATCCTCGACGCCTGCCTTGATCCAGACCGCGCGGCCGCTGGCGCGGACGCGCTCGGTGAGTTGCTTGCTGAGCGACCAGTCCACCTCGGCAGTCTCGGGGTGAACGAGGCGAAGGCAGGGTTGCTCCTCGTCATCGTCGAGGCTAAGGTAGCCCGCGAAGGTCGCGCGGGTGTGGCCGGCGACGGTGGCGAGCGCCTTGGCGACGATGGCGTGCGAATCGGTCTCCTTGAGCGCCATGCTCATGAACTCGTGCAGGGGAGCGAGTTCGTCGGCGTGCAGGGTGGTGTGCCCGGAGTCCTCCTCGGGCGGTTCCGCGACCTCTCCCTGGGGCGGGCGCGTCCACGTCACGCCATTGTTGAGGACCAGGAACCGCAGCCGGACGCCGCCGATCCCGATCTCGTGGCCGTCGAGGAGCACAGCGTCGTCCTGTACCCGGATGCCGTTGAGGAAGGTGTGATTGCGCGTGCCACAGTCCTTGATCAACCAGCGACCGGCATCGTGGTAGACCTTGGCGTGAGCGCGCGAGGCGTGTTCGTCGTGCAGAACGACGGTATTTTCGCGACTGCGGCCCAGTGTGACCGGGGCAGTTGGGTCAAGATCGAAGACCGGGGGGGTACCGTCGCCCCGGACAATGACGAGACGTGCGCGCATGGTGATGAATACTCGGTGAGGGCGCCTCTGCCATTACCAACATCGTACGTTACCGCAGGGGAGGGGGCTCTGTCCAGCACCATTTTCCCCAGAAACCCGACCGAGCGCGACACCCGCGAAGCGTATCAGGGCGTAGGCATCGGGCCGCGCTCCCAGGAGTTGAGCACCCATGAGCGTTCAGGGCATCTGCGACCCGCGTTTCCAGGCGGTGCGGGAGGAGTTCGAGCGGAATTTCCGCGAGCGCGGCGAGGTCGGCGCCTCGGTCTGCGCGATCGTCGATGGGCAGACGGTCGTGGACCTGTGGGGTGGACTTGCCGACCGCGCTGCCGGCCGGCCCTGGCAGCGCGATACCCTCGGCCTGGTGTGGTCCTGCACCAAGGGCGCCGTCGCGTTGTGCGTCCATATCCTCGTCGCGCGCGGGCTGATCGATCTCGACCTCCCGGTCGCCCGCTACTGGCCCCAGTTCGCGCAGGCGGGCAAGGAGGCCATCACCGTCCGCGTTCTCCTCAGCCACCAGGCCGGGCTGCCTGCCCTGCGGCAACCGCTCAAGCCGGGTGCGCTGCTCGATTGGGATTACATGGTCGAACTGCTGGCCGCCGAGGCGCCGTTCTGGCCGCCGGGGACGCGGCAGGGCTATCACGCCCTGGCGTTCGGCTACCTCGCCGGCGAGCTGGTGCGGCGCGTCTCGGGCAGCCCGCTCGGCCAATTTTTCCGCGAAGAAATCGCCACGCCGCTCGGGCTGGACTTCTACCTCGGACTGCCCGAAGAACACGAGGGCCGCGTCGCGCCGACGATCCGTCCGGACGCGCCCGCCAAGGGAGAGCCGATCGCGCCGTTTCAATCTGTGGGCTATGGCGATCCGCAAAGTCTGCAAGCGCTCGTGCTGAAGAACAACGGCGGGCTCTGGTCGGGGCGGGCGTACGAGTCGCGCGCAACCCACGCGGCGGGGCTGCCGAGTCAGGGCGGCATCACGAACGCCCGTGGACTCGCCGGGATGTACGCTCGGCTGGCGCTCGGCGGGGCGCCGCTGGTGGACGAGGCGACGGTCGCGCAAATGGGGAAGGTCCACGCCGCGAGCGCGGTCGATGCGGTGCTGCTCATTCCGATGCGTTTCAGCCTGGGCTTCGTCAAGGCGATCGACAATCGCAAAGGACCGCCGGGGGCGCGCGACAGTTTGCTGCTGCCGGAAGAGGCGTTCGGCCACCCGGGCATGGGCGGCTCGCTCGGGTTCGCCGATCCGCGGGCGCGACTGGCCTTTGGCTATACCATGAACCGCCAAGGGCAGGGAGCGCTGCTGAACGAGCGCGGGCAGGCGCTGGTGGACGCGGTGTATCGGAGCCTTGGCTAGTGCAGGAACAAGTGACCTGTTGTTCGTAGTCCCGCCTTTAGGCGGCTTGACGTTCAGCCGCCTAAAGGCGGGACTACGAACAGGAGGTCGCTTGAACTCGCACTCGCGCGCATTGCACACAAGCGGACACAAGCCCGGAGCGCGAGCGACGGGACGGTAGCCCGCTACCGTCCCGTCGCTCGCGCTCCGGGCTTGTGTCCGCTCCCCTCGAACGCAATCTGCCCCGGCGGTGTGGAAGGCTGGGACAAGCCCAATGGCACAACGCTTGAAAAGAGCGCGGATCGCGGACGTTCCGGCTTGGAAAGAACTACTGCCAGTCATTGCCGAGCATCTCGCCCTTTGCGGGAGTGACTGCATCCCAATAGGTGGTTGGCGAGATGCTTGGCGCCAGGATGCGGAGGCTCCCGTCGCCAAGCGCGACCAGCATGCCGCTGCGGTGGGGCGTTTGGGCGAGACCGGGATAACACTCTTTCCGGGAAGGCGCGACCTGAAACGTCAAGGAACCCGGTGCCGTGGACGTGGGCGGATTACCCTTCGTGATCGGATAGATGTCCATGGAGTTCGCTCCGTGCCCAATCTCATCACCACCATCTGCGAAAGTCGCCCGGTGGGCATACTGATGAGGATTAACCCCATCGTAAAAGAACTTCGCCCCGCGACAATCCTCCGCGTAATGCTCGGCAAAGGCGATGGTGTTGGAAGTACCATCGGCAAACGTTCGCGACAATCTCGGCATGCCATGGAACACCTGGGCATTCGCAGCGTAGCTCGTAACCCCGGGGAATTCTCCTGTGTAGGTGGGATCAGCCGGGCTGATGTACGCTTGCACCAAGGGGAGGTGTTGGCGCCGCTTGGAGCTAGGGACCGCAGAGATATTGGCTTGCTCCATATAAGGGAGAATCGCGAAGAAGAAGGATTTCCGTCCCTTGGGACCGAGGCGGTTGCCCTCGATGCTTGGCAGTTTTCCCTGGTGGGCATCGGCAAAGTTGTGCGTGGCGAGGGCAATCTGGCGCAGATTGTTCATGCTCTGGGCACGGACGGCGGACTCCCGAGCCTGCTGAATTGCCGCCAGAAGCAAACCGGCAAGAACTGCGATGATCGCGACGACGACCATCAACTCAATGAGCGTCAACCCGAAACGCCGGGTGGGAAGGCCGGATCTCATGACTTCTCCTTGTTCGCGGGAGCGGACAAAAGCGCCGGGCTCTCCCAAGCCGTCCTTACCGACTTCTGTCCCGGCGCAATCGTCCTCGACTCTTCGATGCCCCCCGGCGTGGACCGAGAATGAGGCTTGCGAGAGCCTGAAGATCCCGTAACTCTTCAGGTCTGCAGGGATGCAGTTTGTCCCCAACTCGCTAACTTTTCACTGCTTTTTCAGAAGCACGTCTGCAGTATCGACGTAATAGCCATTTCCATCCTTAACAAGATGGAGCCTCGCGAACACCCTAAAGTCGGCGTTGGGAGGACCCGGAATGCGTGCGGACCATGTGGGCGGTTTTTGAGTGGCGTCTCGCGTGGCGACGGCTTGCCCGCCTTTCCCACCTGTGGGCTGATGCGCAGTCAGAACGACACCCACTATGGTATAGCCGTCGTCAACTGTGTATTCCCCGGCGGCTTTAATGTCGCCCTTGTCCCAGGAAGGATTCGCAGTGAACTTAATCGTGCCCTGCCCCAAGCCTTGCGACGGAAGGATCAGAAGGACAACGAAGGTCAGCAGGAGATTACGAAGGCGCCGCATGAGAGGTTTCTCCTATAGCGTTGTAAGCATATATCAGGTTGCGGGTTGGGCGCACGCTAAACAGTCTCCAGGATCTGTTGCCTTGGAGTGGGCTTGGTTGCTACTTGGGCCAATCAGCAAGCCGCCCTCTGCTCCGTAGTCGAACTACATGGGCATTTATTCACATCCGCAGACCGATACCATCCGGCTGATGGTCTCCGTATCGTAATACTGGTCTTCACAACCGACGGTGACATAGAGCCGCACGTAGACATTGACCGTGTAAGACCCCGTTGATAGACCCGAGATCGTGACGCTTTTTTCCCCCCAGCCGCCATTGCACGTGTCACAGGCGATCTCCTGGCCCGGCCCGCCACACGACAGCACGGCATACAGTGTGACGCTCTTCAGCGTTGCGCAAGAGTCAAGAGAGTACGTCCCGCTGGCTGCGATGGTGATGGTTCCTGTGCCCGTCGTCACCGACGGGTTACAGGAGTTGAACTTGATGTTACTATCTGCCCACACGCAGGACGGGGCAACGATCAAGATTCCGACGGCAACCAACAGGGTGCGAAGCCGCGTCATGACAGAGAACTCCTTTCGGCGAAAGCGAAACCTGCAACCACGAATCCGACGACCAAACGGAAGCCCAAGACACGGAGACAGCGCTGTCGAACGGTGGCTTAACCTTGACAAGAGTTGGGCAAATTGTGATCACCTATCTGGCAGGGTGATCGTGTTCATCGGTGGGGCGATCAGTCTGCGGCATTAGGCTTCAGGGGCAATTTCGCAGAAGTTGCTCAGA
>DASPXY010000954.1:0-7078 GCA_035637055.1 Gemmataceae bacterium
ATCACCTGGCCGCGCGTCGCCCCGAGACCGCGGAGAATGCCGATCTCATGTCTCCGTTCCGTCACACTCACCGCCAGGGCGTTGTAGACCAGGAACAGGCCGACCACCAGCGCCGCCACCCCGCAGAGCAGCAGGGCAGCTTGCAGACTCACCATTACGTTGCGGACGGTCTGGTTCTGCTCCTCCGGCGTCCGCACCTGGCCGCGCCCGGCCAGCACGACCGCCACGCGCTGCTGCACCGCGGCGCGGTTGGCCCCGCGCTTGAGCGTCAGGTCGATGCGGCTGACCTGCCACCGCTTCCAGCCGATGATCCGGCAAGGGTCGTCGTCCAGTTTCATGACCAGCACGTCGCCGCCCAGCGCCGCGGCCGGGCCTTTGCCCGTGATGGTGCCGGCGCGGCGCAGAGTGTAGATCGCCTGCGAAGTCGTCGCTTGCACGCGCAGCTCGCGGGCAGTCGCGCCCAGGGCCTCCGCCAGGCTCGTGCCGACGATCACCGGTGGCATCCGCGCGAAGCGGTGGGCCCACAGGACGCTCAGGGGGGCCTCGTCGTACTGCACCTGCCAGCGTGTCGCCGTGTTGTCGCTCTGCTCGGCGGCGGGGTCGATGCCGACGAGCAGGGCGGTGCGATCCTTGAGATCGGGAAGTTTCACCTTGGCGAAGATGCGCGGGTGGGCCGCCTGGACGCCCTCGACCTCACGCAGTTCGAGGGCCAGGTTGCGCTCGACGGGAGTGTCGCCGTTGCTCACGACGAGGTCGGCGACGGCACTGAGGGGAGTGGCCGTCGCGGCCGCGGCCCGGTCCATGGTCTGGTTGAGGGCCCACGTCGCGACCAGCATGCTCACGCCCGCGGCGATGCTGAGGACAATCAGGAAGGCTCGGACCCAGCGCCGTCGCAAATAGCGGAGGCTGAGTGTCGTGTACACGGAGAGCATGCCAAGACCTGTCACGAGAGAGGAGTCGGACTTCGGCGGTTTGCGTGTTTGACGGAACACCCTCGGTGGCCTTCCGCTCGCTCACGGGACGCCTGGCAATTCTATCAGACCGGGCAGCGGACAAATAGGGTCGGCAGTGCTCTGAGGGAAACCCCTCCCCCCAACCCCCTCCCCTGCAAGGAGAGGGGGAGCAAGCCTCACGGCGTCTTTTCTTCTCCCCCTCTCCGTTGCGGGGAGGGGGTTGGGGGGAGGGGTTTCCCTCAGAGCAGGTTGACAGGGAAGGATCCTGGCCCCGAGTTACTGTGCAGCCCGCCGGGCGAGGCGCTGCAGCGCCGCCCGCGCTTCCTGGGCCAGCCGTTCCTCACCTGGCTGTTGCGCCAGCACCTCCAGCAAGGACCGCGCCTGCGCCGTCCCTGCGTATTCCAGCACTTCCACCATCCGTAATCGCCGCAGGGCCTCCCGCGGCCTCAGCTGTTGCAGCGTTGCCAGCACCTGCTCCACGCGCCTGCGCACCTCCAGCGTTATCTGGCCGTCCAGCACCTGCCGCAGCGCCGGCACGACCTCCTGCCCCAGCGTCTCCAGTTCTCGGATGGCTTGCTCGCGAACCGCAAACTTGTTCGCGCCCAGAGCGGTCACCAGCGCAGGAACCGCCTGCGGGGCGATCGGTCGCAGCCGTTCCTGGAAAAACGCCACACTGTCCCGCGGCGCCAGCGCCAGTGCCCAGAGCGCTCCATACGCCTTCGCCGCGTCCGCGCTGGCCAGTTCCAACCACAGCGCTTGCAGCCGCGCCCGCGACAGTTTCTCCACAGCGCGCCCCACCTGCCCAGTCACGTCCCACACCAGCGCCGTTGTGTCCGAACTGCCCGAGATCACGAGTTTGCCTCCGGGCGAAAAGGCAAGGCCGTGAATCATGCCGACATGGCCGGGCAGTCGGCTCCGCAGCTGGTTGGTGGCGACTTCCCACAGCCGGACCTCGGCGGTGGCGGAAGAATAGCGGTAGGTGCCCGCGGCGAGTGTCCGACCATCCGGCGAGAAGGCCACCGCAGGCACGGACTCCTCCGCGCCTTCCTTGAGCTGCAGCGCAGCCAGTTCCTTCCCGCTCACCAGATCCCACAATCGGACCGCCTCGTTCCAGCCGGCTGCCGCCAGCATCTTGCCGTCCGGTGAGAAAGCGAGGGCACGGTGCCGGACAGACGGGACAAGAAAACGATGGATTTGCTTGCCAGTGGCCGCATCCCAGACGCAGAAGGAAGCGTCGGTGCTGGCTGAGGCCATCGACTTACCGTCCGGCGAGAAGGCAACGCCATACGTGGGGGCCTGGTGTCGCAGGCGCACGCTGCCGAAGCGGAGCAGGGCGTGCTCGGGCAGAGGGTCGCCGTGCAGATCGGTTCGGATAGGCGTCTGCGCGCCGCCCGGATCACTCCAGAGAAACAGCAGCCCGACCGCCCATAAGGGACTTCCACGATAGCAAGACATGGCAGACCTCGGGAATCCATCTCGGTCGTGTTAGAGGCTGTAACTTTGTTGGCGAGCGGCGCGGCGTCAGCCCGCCGGTGAAGCCCTCACCGGCGGGCTGACGCCGCGCCGCTCGCCTTTTCGTTCGTGCCTCTTAGAACGGCCCTCGCCACGCCCGTGAAAACGAGGGAATCGCCGGATTCTCCGTTTTCAGCTCGTGGCGGACATGTTACAAGATTATGCAGGGCCGCGACGAAAGGCCGCACCCTGGTATGAAGTGATTGCCCGCCGTACACCCTGGAGGCTTTGCATGCGTGTCCTGAGCGCTTCCCTGCTCTGCCTGGCCGTGCTGGCCGGCGCGTCCGCCCAGACCGCCGGCAAGGGCAAGCCGGTCGTGAACTTCAACGTTGAGGCGGATTTCGACAAATACCCTCAGAAAACTCCGCAAGAGGCCCTCAACTCCGTCGTCAAGGCGCTGACGGATCGGCGCGTGGATTACCTGCTGGCGCACCTCGCCGACCCGGCGTTCGTGCAGGCGAAGTTGAAAATCCTCAAGGCGCAGATGTCGGCCAGTCTAACAGACGACACCAAGGCCACGCTCGCCTTCCAGCGTCTGGTGAAGGCGACCGACGAGCACTTTCGCGACGATCCGACCAAGGTGCGCGAACTCGGCCGCTTCGCCAAGGACGGCGAGTGGGCCACCGCTGAGAGCGGCGCCGCCGCTTCCTTGAAACTGCTGCCGGCGCGCAAGGTCTTTTTGAAGAAGGTCCAGGATCGTTGGTATCTGGAGGACCGCGACAAGTAGGGGGTCAGAGGTCAGAGCCCGAGCGCCAGCGAGGGAGTCCGCTACGCCCTCGCTGGCGCTCGGGCTCTGACTTCTGACCTCTAATCCCTGACTCCCAATGAGGATTGCCATGTCTGCCGATTCCCTGATCGACCTGCGCAGCGATACCGTCACGCGACCGACCGCCGCCATGCGCGCGGCCATCCAGGCGGCCGAGGTGGCCGACGACGTCTTCGACGAGGATCCGACCGTCCACCGCCTGCAGGACCGAGTGGCGGCCTTGCTCGGCAAGGAGGCGGCCCTGTTCGTCCCCTCCGGCACCATGTCGAACCAGATTTGCGTCAAGGTCCACACGCAGCCCGGCGACGAACTACTCTGCGAGGCTACCTGCCACATCTACAACTATGAGGCGGGCGGGCCGGCCGTTCTCAGCGGCGTTACCTGCCGTACCCTCGAAGGCGATTACGGCGTCCTCGACGTCAGCCAACTCGACGGCAAGGTACGCCCCGTCAACGACCATCTGGTACGGACGCGGCTCGTGTGCCTGGAGAACACGCACAACCGCGGCGGCGGACGCATCTATCCGCTGGAGAAGATTCAGGCCATCAGCGCCTGGGCGCGGCAGCAGGGCCTGATCATGCACCTTGACGGCGCCCGGTTGTGGAACGCGATCGTCGCCAGCGGCATCGCCGCCGCCGAGTGGGCCAGCAACTTCGACAGCGTCTCGGTCTGTTTCAGCAAGGGCCTCGGCGCACCGATCGGCTCAGCGCTCGCCGGCAGCCGCGAGTTTGTGACGCGGGCCAGACGCATTCGCAAGTTGTTCGGCGGCGGGATGCGGCAAGCGGGAGTGGCGGCGGCCGGCGCGCTGTACGCCCTGGAGTACCACCTCGACCGTCTAGCGGAAGACCATCGCAACGCGCGCGTTCTCGCCCAGGCCATCGCCGACACGCCGGGGCTGCGTCTCGATCCGCCGGATGTGGACACAAACCTGGTCTGGTTCGACGCCGACCGCGATCTCGGCACCGCGCGCGACATTGCCGCAGCGCTGAAACAGCGCGGTGTGCTGGTCCACCCCACAGGGCCGCAAACGCTTCGGGCCTGTACGCACCTCGACGTCTCCGCGGCGCAGGCGCTCCGGGCGGCGGAGGTGATCCGGCAGACCGTGCCGCGCCTGACGCCCGTCCGGGCGTAAGTCACTCGTAATGTTTGAACGCGCCGCGGCCTCTCCCTGCAATAACAGAGAGAACGAATCTGTGGGAGCGCGTCATGGCGACCAGCCCAATGAGAGGCGTCCTCCGGCAGCTGCGCAGGGCGTCCGCGCTGCGCGACGCCGCGGACCTGACCGATGGTCAGCTGCTGGAGTCATTTCTGACTCGCCGCGAGGAGGCTGCCTTTGAGGCTCTCGTAAGGCGGCACGGACCGATGGTGCTGGGCGTCTGCCGTCGCGTGCTGCACAACGCCCACGACGCCGAGGACGCCTTTCAAGCCACCTGGATCGTCCTCGTCCGCAAAGCCCATGCGATTCGACCGCGCGAGATGGTCGGCAATTGGCTGCACGGCGTCGCGTACCGCACGGCCTTGCGCGCCCGTTCCGCGGCCGCCCTGCGGCGCACGAAGGAAAGACAGGCGCGCGACATGGCCCAACCCGAGCCCCTGCCCGACGACACCTGGCGCGACCTCCAGATCGCACAGGACGATGGCCTGCCGGACAAGTACCGCGTGGCCATCGTCCTGTGCGATCTGGAGGGTAAAACGCGCAAGGAGGCAGCGCGACATCTGGGGTGGCCGGAGGGGACGCTCTCGTGCCGGCTGGCCCGAGGCCGGGCGCTGCTCGGGCAGCGGTTGACACGGCGTGGTCTGACCGCCACTGGCGCGGCACTGGCGCTTAATCTCGCCGAGGGGGCGACAGCTGCCGTGCCCACGATGCTGCTCGCGGACACGATCCGCGTGGCGCTCACTGCCGCAAATGCCACCGCCAACGTCGCCGCCCTGGCGACAGGAGTACTCAAGACCATGTTGCTGACCAAACTCAAGATTGGCGCTGCGATTGTGCTGGCCGTGGGATTGCTCGTCGCCGGAGTGGAATCATTGCACCCCGCGACGACGGCCGGGGAACCCGTTGTGGTGCAGGTGGCGCCCGCCACGCCCGGGAAAGCGCCGCCCCCGCCCCATGAAGTGCCGGACACGTCGCGCAAGAACGACGACCGCGATGTCTGGACGCTGGACTTCCGCTTTCACGACCCGCGCCTGGTGCGCGTAGACGTCCCTGGCCGTGGCCGCCGCGCGCTCTGGTATCTTCGCTACGACGTCGCGAATCGTACCGGCGAGCCGCGCACTTTTATCCCGGAGTTTGAGCTGATCGTCGCCGGAGCAGCCACGGGCCGGAGCGATGAAGTGTTGCCGCCTGTGCAGGAGATCCTCGACAAGGTGGAAGCTCCTGGCCAGCTGGTGCCAGTGAAAAACTCCATCACCATCGCGGCGGAGCCCATCCCCGTGGCGAAACCCGGTGCCCCTCCCGAGCGCGTGCCGGGCGTGGCCATCTGGGATGAAATCCCCACCGATGTGAAGAGATTCACGATCCTCGTCCGCGGTCTGTCGAACGGCTCGGTGGTCGTCGAACAGAACACCAGCGGCCCTCCAGTGATCCGTCGGAAGGCGCTGCAGCTCAATTTCAAGCGGGTGAATGGGGAGATCCGCTTCGTCCCGCCCGCGGAGTGGGTGTATCAGCTCGCCAAGGTCCGGCCTGCACCCCAGTCCGACAAGGACGCCGCACGGCGAGAGCTTTATCTGAAGCATCTGGCACTCGCACACTCCCTGTGGGTCGAGGGGGCAACGAGTCCCGCCAAAACTGCCGCCGAAAGAGCAACAAAAGAGATCGCCGAATCGATCAAACGGCTTAGGTCCCAGACGCAGAACGAGCAGGACGAACTCGAAGCGCTGCGCGAGATCGAAAAAGCGGTGAAGGCTCTCCAGGAGGACGTCCACCGCCGCAAGGGGCAGCGCAAGGAACTGGACAAACTGCAGGGTGTGTGGCGACTCAAGAAGATCGAGGTCGATCGCTCGCTCCCGGCAGAACTGGTGCGTCGATTGGTGGCGGAACGGTCAACGCTGGGCATCTTCGGCGACCGCTTTTTCCTCCAGGGTGTCGGCGATCCGGAGCAGGCGCCGATGATCCGGCTCGACCCAACCCGAAAGCCGGCGGCCATCGACTTCGACATCGGCGGCAAGGTGTTTCCCGCTGTCTACGAACTGCAGGACGGCACGCTGCGAATCTGTTTCGGCGACAGCAAGGTGCGGCCGACGGAATGCGCGGCCGGCTCGGGCCGGTCCCTGCTGACGTATCAGCGCAAGCAGCCGTAGGCATCACGTCGCTTGGGTGCCGCTTCACGCGCCATGTGGCCCAGATGGTCGAGCGCGGCTCGCCCCGCCTGCAGTTGCAGCTGTCGAATCAGCGGTGCGAACGCGCGGGCCAGGAAAATCCCGGGCCGCGACCACGAACGCAGGGCCACGACGATACGCCCCGTCGCCATGTCCTTCTCGACGCTGAAGGTTTCCTCGCCGCATTCGGGATGGCCTTCGAGGGTGCGATAGGTAAAGCCGGTGCGCCAGACGCCATTGGCCGGCCCGTCGAAGCGTGCGATGACGCGCGCCGCGAAGAAGAGGGCCAGCCCCGGCGCCGCGTGGTAGCAGACGCCGAGGGTATCGCCGACCTCGACCGGCGCGCGGCGGAGCACGCCTGTGACCATGCGCGGCGGAAAGACGCGGAAGCCCAGGATCGCCGCGGCGAGGCGCCGGTATGGCCCTGTCGCGGTCGGCGCACCCGGTTCTTCGTGGGCGACGATGCGCTCGTGGCAATCGCGGTGATCGCCGGGGCGCGGTCCCGCTTCGACACTGGCGGAGAAAGGAC
>DASPXY010000955.1:0-8465 GCA_035637055.1 Gemmataceae bacterium
AGCGGTTCCAACGGCAACCGCCCGCGCGCGTCCGGCAGCAGGGGCACATAGCCCTTCGGCGTGTGGCGGTAGGCCACCAACTGCAGCGGCCCTTCGTCCCTCTCCGAGTCGATAATGACGTATAGCGGCACACCCGCCCGGTAGTAGTGCTCGACCTTGTCCACCACATCATTGCTGCGCGTGCTCGGCGAGACGATCTCGATGATCAGGACCGGTCGGGCCTGCTCCTGCTTGACATGGAGGGTGCTCCAGGAGCGCCACGGCCACGGGAGATCCCGCTCCAGGACGATCAGGTCGGGGGAATGGGGCGGCAAGTCG
Source organism: Gemmataceae bacterium (assembly GCA_035637055.1). GTDB lineage: Bacteria > Planctomycetota > Planctomycetia > Gemmatales > Gemmataceae > DASPXY01. The sequence continues at coordinate 319 of DASPXY010000955.1, forward strand.
ATCCGGTCCCAATCGACCAGGCAGTCCGACAGACTGAGCCGCGTCGGCTGCCGCACCAAACGACTGCGGACGACGTTGTGGAAGTGGGTGCGGTGCGCCTCGTGGCGGGAGTTCTCGGGAATGTGATCGCCCTCCTGCGGGTGCAGCACGTCCTCCAGCGTGAGCGGCACCATGTCAGACTCAGTGGTCCCGTCCGGCCTCTGGCGGCGAACGTCGCGCCAGCCGTAGCGGAACGGGTCGGGTTCCAGCGAATGCGTCGAAGAAACAGGAGATGACATGCATGCCCTCCGTAAGTCTCCCCTCGCCCCTTGGGGCGAGGAGAGCAAGCACTCCAGCGCCCGGAGTCTACCAAAGGGCCACACTTCGGCCAAGGTCAGGGCGACCCGATGTCGTCCAGGACAAGCGTTCGATCTACCCCACGCAGCACGCGCCGCAGTATTTCCTGGATTTCCGGCTGGTCGAAGTAGCCCGAATGGATGTTTAACGTCAGCGGCGGGAAATAGTCGGAGCAATCCACCTCCCAGACGTTATCCGGCACCGGCACGGTCGGATCGAGCCCGCTGCGGCCGAGGCGGCGCTTGCCGAAGTGCTTGAGCCCTGCGGATGCGCCCAGCACCGGATCACGGCCGGTGTACAGCGCCGTCACACGATAGGTCAGGTTGGCGATGGCGTCGCCGTCGCTCTGCTCGATGCGCTCGCCGCTCTTGAACAGGTCATTGTCCACGTCGGCGGCGACCATCACGAGCTGATTGAGCAGGCTCATGAGCAACGGTTGGTTGTGCCGCGTCCACGTCCGCCGCATCGCCTTCTGCATGACGTAGTTGCCCATGCTGTGGGCGATCATCGACGTCTTGGCACGGCATGGCGGTGCGGCCGGATCCATGAGGGCCGCGGTCTGCTGCGCCGCCAGCCAGTCGTACATCGTGGTCAGCACGTTGAACAGGTCCGGGGCGCACGCCTCTGCCGCGGCGCGGTCGGGCCAGTAGGCCAACGGCTGACCCCGCGACGGCCAGGTAAACAGCACACACAACCCCAGGCCGGCGGCGCCCTCGAACAGGCTTTGGCTGATTTGCTGGTAGCGCAGGACGGCGTCCTCCCAGCTGTTGTTGTACCCGTGGACGTACAGGGTGACGTGCTTCTGATCTTCGTGCCGTTCCGGATCGGTGATGAGCGGGAACTGCGCAGCCGCCGCCAGCAGGAGCGTCTTGAACTGGTCGGCTGACACGTTGGTCCAACTCGTGAGCAGGTCGAGCGAGGCGTCGCCGTCGCTGACCCAGTACGTTGGCGCCGCCTGGTTTTGTCCCAGACGGTTCGCCTCGACGTTGCGGTCGGTGATCATCCAGTAGGTCGGCATGATGGGTCTCCCTTGTCGGTTGGTGGAACGCGCACAAGGGTAATCGAAGCGCTGAGGTGCGCAAAGCGAAATGTGGCAAGCCGGCTGCGACTCAGGGGCCCTTCTTGCACGGCGGCACGCGCGTGATAAAATCTCCGAAAGCCCCGAACCGACTGCAGGCACGGCAGTCCTGCGTCGCCCCAACGCCCGCCACCATCCATGTTTCGTCTTCAGGAGCGAGTCCACCATGCCCATTGCTGCTCACTGCCCGCAGTGCCGCGCCCGCTTCAGCCTGGCGGATGAACTCGCCGGCAAGGTGGTTCGCTGTAGCGCCTGCTCCGAGACGTTTCGCGTGCCGCTGCCGCCCACACCGACGCCTGCGCCGGCGGCCCCGGTGATGGCGGTCCTGGTCGATGAGCCTGCGGCGCCGGCCCCGCATCAGGCTGTCCGGGCGCGGCCCGGTTCCATCCCGCGGCCATTGTCGTCGCGCCAGTCCGCTCGCCCGGCGCCCGCGCTGCATCAGCCCGCCTCCGTCTTCCCTCTGCGTGAGGTTCTGATCATCACCGGCACGGTCCTTGGCATTATCCTGTCAACGTGGGTGATCGGTGCGATCATTGTGGCCCTACGCTCGGGACCGGAACCGGCGCCCATCGCCGGCGACCCGATGCCGAATAACTTCAACCCGAATCCGATCAAGCAAGAGTTCATCAACCCGAAGCCGTTCGATCCCAATCCAGACATTCCAAACCCCCTCAACCCGCCGCCGGTCAATCCACCGCTGGCCGGTCAGGTTCTCGACGCTGCCGCTGTGGTGCGCGAGTTCCAGATGAACGAAGCGGCGGCCAACGCGAAGTACCTCGGGAAGGTGCTGACCCTGCGCGGGCCTGTGGCCGCACGCAAGGGGAATCAGGTCGCCATCGAAACGGGGCTCCCCAGCGTCTGGAACCAAGCGAAGCCAGGCGACACGGATATGGTCCTGGTGAGTTTCCGAAACCCGGCCGAGGCGGCCCAGGCCAACGGCGTCATCACCGTTCGCGGAACCTGCCTGGGTTTCGATTTCAAGAAAGATCTGCAACTCACCGGCAGCGAGTTGGTCCGCTAGCAGCCCGTGGCAAAACCCCTCCCCCGGCCCCTCCCCGCAGCGGAGAGGGGGGCAAGACAGCAAACTCTCCCCTCTCCTTTCAGGGGAGGGGCCGGGGGAGGGGTTTTGCCACGGGCTGCTAGCGCAGGAACTGGCGAGGTGTTGGCGAACGGCTGGCGCCAGCCGTTCGCGAGGGCGAGCCAACCGGCAAGCGATCACGGCACCCAGTCCATTTGCGGCGTGATGCTGACGCAGAACTCGGCGAGCAGACGGGCGGCCCGGTCGAGGTCGTTGAGGCTGACCACCTCAACGGGACTGTGCATGTAGCGGTTGGGGATGCCGACCAGCCCGGTCGCGACACCGTCGCGGCTGATCTGAATGGCGTTGGCGTCGGTGCCGGTCGCGCGCGGCGCCCCACGCACCTGCACGGCGATCTCGTGCTCCTTCGCAGCCTCTCTTAAACGATCCAAAACGTGCGGATTGATGTTCGGGCCGCGGAACAACACCGGCCCGTTGCTCAGGCGCGTATCGCCGAGTTGTTTCTTGTCGTTGCCGGGCGTGTCGGTCGCGTGACAGACATCGACCGCAATGCCGACCGCCGGGTGGATGCCGTAGGTGCTCGTCGTCGCACCGCGCAGGCCGATCTCCTCCTGCACAGTCGAGACACAGTAAACCGCAGCCTGCAGCGGACGGCCGTGTAGCAGCCGCAACGTTTCCATTACCGTCCAGGCGCCGACCTTGTCGTCGAGTCCCGGCGAGGTGATCAGGCCGTTGCGCAGCTCCTGCGTGCCGAGGTGAAAGGTCACCGGATCGCCGGGCGTGACGAGCGCCTCGGCGTCCTTGCGATCCTTCGCGCCGATGTCTACCCACACGTCGGTGAACTGCGGCACCTTGTTGCGTTCATCGTTGGTGAGCAGGTGCGGCGCCTTGCGCGAGACGACGCCGGCAACGGGGCCCTGACTGGTCCAAACGGTCAGGTTCTGGCCGAGCAGGATCTGCATGTCCCAGCCGCCGATGGGCTGGACGAAGAGATAGCCGCCATCGTCGATGTACTGGACCATGAGGGCAATCTGGTCGCAGTGGCCGGCGAGCATGATGCGCGGCTGGCCGCCGGGGTGCAGCACCGCGATGACGTTGCCGTGGCGGTCGGTGCGCACCTCGTCGGCGAGCGGTTTGGCCCAGCCGCGAATGACGTCCTGGATCGGCCGCTCGAAGCCCGATGGACTGGGGGTGTCCAGGAGAGTTTTGAGAAACGAAAAGGATGCTTCGTGCATGGTTTTTTGGTCAAGGGGCGGTGGGTCCGAGGCGGAGTGTGTGAAAGGAAAGTCTAGCGTGACGGCCGCAGGACAGCAAGGGCACCCGTGGTTCTGGAGCGCGGGCGTCCCGCCCGCATCGGGGGACAGCGAAGATGCGGGCGGGACGCCCGCGCTCCAGCCGCCCGGCTTACCCGCGAACCTCTGGCGCGCCGGGGTGTCCCCTCTTATGTTGTGGGAAAACTCTCCAACGCTGAGGATCGATTGTGGAAGTCGAAGAACTGAACGGCCCGAAGATATTCGTCATCCACGACTTTCTGTCGCGGGCTGAGTGCGCTGCCCACCTCCGGCACAGCGAACAGGTCGGCTACGCGGACGCGCCGATCACCACGGCGAGCGGCTTCGTCCTGCGGAAAGACATCCGCGACAACGACCGCGTGATGATCGACGACGCGGCGCTCGCTGCGGAATTGTTCGCCAGGGCCAAACCGTTGCTGCCGGCGACCTGGTTCGACTGGGAGCTGGCCGGCTTCAACGAGCGGTTCCGCTATTACCGCTACGGTCCCGGGCAGAAGTTCGACCGCCACACCGACGGCTACTTCGAGCGGGATAATGGCGAGCGCAGTCATCTGACATTCATGGTGTACCTCAGCGACGGCTTCGAGGGCGGCGCTACCGCGTTTCACACGCACCGGCCGCCGCTCGTGGTGCTGCCGGAGTGCGGCAAGGCGCTGGTCTTCTACCACCGCCAGGTCCACGAGGGCATGCCGGTCATTTCGGGTCGAAAATATGTGCTGCGCACGGACGTCATGTACCGCCGCAAGGAGAAGTGAGACAACGCCCACGCTGCCCCGATGGTGAAACGGACATCATAGCTCGCCTCGAACGAGCCGGTCCAGGTTCGATTCCTGGTCGGGGTACTTGGCATTCGGAAGGGTTAGCCGACTGGCAACGGCACCACGTTGGAAGCGTGGCGAGCGTCACTGCCTTGCGGGTTCAACTCCCGCTCCTTCCGCTCCGACCATGCCTCGGCGCCTTGATCGATCCAGCCTTTCCCTGATTACACACCAGCTTCCTTGAGCGCGCGGTCAATCTTGTCCACCGTGGTGACGGTGGCCGCGTGCTTGCCCGTTTCCAGGCGGCTAACGGTTTCCGGGCGGACCTTGGCCCGTTCTGCCAGCTCTCGCTGCGACCAACCCGCCGCCTCGCGCCGGCGAGCGAGCGTGTTCGCCAAGATGACTCGGAGGGTTGCCGTGGCCGGATAGTTGCCGTCAGGATCGGGCAGCGGCAGGACCGGGAAACGGCTGCCAGGTGCAGCCGTCGGTTCTGGCTCTGCCGTTTCCTGGGTTTCCGACGTGGTACTGAGTCGCTCCTTCAACGAGTTGATTTCAGCGCGCAAGCGCCTCACAACAGACTGCAGGCGGATTACTTCTTCCCTGTCGGTCCGTCTGTGACGCCGATGTTTCTCTTGGTCGGTTTGGGTAGCCACTGTTGCCTCACTCGTCATAAAAACCGTCGCGATGCCCTGCTTTCTCCACGATGATCTTGTAGTCCACAGCTTCTTTCTTCTTGCCCTTCTTGCCTTTCTTGGCCTGCTTGCCGTTCTTGGGTTGCTCGGTGCGTTGCGTCTGTTCGACCGAAAACTGGAGCCGATAGTCGCCCGTCCGCAGCCGGTACTTCCCAGCCAGTTCGCCCTTGAGGGGTTTGGCGCCGCTGACGTTCGGCCAGTGCCGCAGTCGCTCAATCAAGCCCTGGATCCGGGCAATGAGTGGAGCCGGTAAACCCTGAATGTCCTCGACTGCTTGGGGCGTCAAGACGACGGTGGCCGTGAATGATCATCCTCCCTGATGACATTTTTGTCAAGCGAGGTTCATGACAAGAATAGCATCGGAGGTTGCGGCACAGGTTGGGACAAGTTCCACTGGCGTGGAGCCGCGAATCGGTCACTGCTCCAGGGAACTCTTGCCACCCGCCCAAGCGAGGGGAGAGCGGCGGAGAATCTCGTTGACGGAGTCGCGGACGAGAGAAATAATAAATGGACGACGAATCTGCTTTGCGCCCCAAGCGGTTGGGAACCGAGGCGAGCAGGCGTCTCCCACCGGTGCCCTCCCAGGAGCAGCCAGCCATGCCCATCAGGTTTCGATGTTCCGTCTGCCACAACCCCCTGTCGATCGCCCGCCGCAAGGTGGGGACAGCCATCAACTGTGCGCGGTGCAGTGCGGCGCTGACCGTTCCTGCCGCCTCCGACAGTTCGCTCGCCGCCCTGCGCCCACGCGGGAGCCAGCACCAGACACCGGCGATTGCTCCCGCCGTGGTCTCTCCCCCCACGGCACCCCAGGAGGATGCCGCCTTTTCGGCTCTCCCTTCACCGGATCCCCTTGCCCTCCCGACGAAACCACTGCCTGCCCCCAGTGACGGTGCGCGGCGGCGTTGGGCGGTCGCCCTCGCTGCCTGCGGTCTCGGCGCGTTGCTTGTGGCTGGCCTGTTGCTGACCGGCTCGGCGCGGCGGCAAGAAGTGGTTGCCGTGCAGATTAGCAGGGTGACTACCCCGGCCGATCCGTTGCTCATTGCCGAACTTGGGGATCCGACCCGCCTCGGGACACCCGCCAACAACAATCAACTGATCGAACCGGCTCTGACCGAAGGTGCGAAGCCGAAGGTTCCGCCGGTTGTTGAGCAGCCGAAGGAGCAGCCCCCGCCCGCTGTGGTGCCTCCACCGCCCGTCAAGAAGTTCTCGCCGCGCGAGTTGGCTGAAGCCGAGGCCGAGCTGTATCGCACGGCCCTGAAGACCGCCCAGCAAGCCCTGATCGATGGCCAGTTCGAGCAGGCTGTCACCTGGTTTCAGATCGCCGGCAAGATTCGTAACAGCGACGAGGTGGTTCAGGGACTGCTGCGAGCGGAGCAAGGTCGCCTCGAAGCGCTCGTCCGGGCGGAACGCGAACGTGACCGGCTCGAAAAGGAGCGTCGCCTGGCAAAGTATGGCCAGTGGATGCTGAGCGGGCAGTCGGCGCGGCATCTGCGTCAGTTTGACGACGCCCGCACCGCGTACACGGAAGCCCAGAAACTCTTCCCCGAGGACGTGCGCGCCGCCGACGCCCTGACCGAGACGGAACGCGAACGCCTCCTCTGGGAAGCCGATCTGAAGCGCAAGGCCGAGCGCAAGAAACGCCAGGACGACCTGACCCTGGAAGCGAAAGCCCAGCGCGATAGCGCGGACTATCGCAAGGCGATGGCCTTCGGCTGGTCTGCCCTCCGCGACGGGAAGTTTGACGCCGCTCTGGCGTCGTTCGGCGAGGCGCTCTCCCTGCGCCCCGACGACGAGGATGCGAAGACCGGGCGCGACACGGCCTACTGGTCACGGAAGCGGCAGCGCCTCGACGAGCAGGAGCGTGAGGAAAAACAGTGGCGGCAGCAACTGGAGGCCCGCGCTCGCGAGGAGCAACTCCGGCGTGACAAGGCTTACAAGCAGTTCCTGTTTGACGGTGAGGAGGCCCTGGGCGGTCGCCGTCACGATGAGGCTGTCGGGTTGTTCCTGCAGGCGCTGGAGATGCGGCCCGATGACCCGGAGGTACTGAAACTCCTGCGCGAGGCGCAGCAGGCCCGGGAGAAGATCCGCACGGAGCGCGAGGAGCAGGCCAAGGTTCGCCTGGAGCAGCAGGCCCTGATCGCCAGCGCGGCGGCGAAGAAACTGGAGCGACTCCAGCAGGAGCAGGCGACCCTGAAGCAAGCAGAAAAGGCGCGGCAGCGGGCGGCGGAGGCGCGTCAGTTCCTCATCGACAGCGAAGTTGCTCTCGCCTCCGGGCAGTTCGACGACGCCTTGAAACTGCTCGACAAGGCCCGCGGTCTGCAGCCCGAAACTCCGACGATGATCGCCCTGCGCGAGCAGGCGAGCCAACGCAAGGAGGAGCGGGTGACGACCCTGCGGCAACTCAAGGAGGTTCGCGACGCCCAGGCCAAGATCAAGGAGGAAACGGAGCGCCGCAAACTCAAAGAACGGGAAACCCTCCTCGCCGCCCAGGCCGCCAAGCAGGCGAAGGAGTTCCAGGCGATGTCCTATGAGCGCTTCCTCAAGGAAGGCAAGCAGGCCCTCGATCAGCGCGCCTTCGACTTCGCGATTGCTCAGCTCAACGCGGCGCTGCGGGTGCGGCCGGAGGACGCCGCGGTAGTGGAACTGCTCGACAAGGCCGGCCGGCAGCGCGAGGAGCATCTGCAGGCCCTTGCGATGGAAAAGGAGAAACACGATCGCGAAGTTGCAGCGGCGGCCGAGGAGGCCCGGCTGCGCAAGCAGGAACGCGACCGCCTGGAGGGGGAGCGGCAGGCTCAGGCCGAGGCGAACCGCAAGGCCAGGCAGTTCGATCAGTACCTTCTCGACGGCCGGCAGTCCCTCGGCAAGAACGATCCCGACGTCGCCCTGACGCAGCTCAGCCTGGCGCAGAAACTCCGCCCCGACGACCGTGACCTGAAGAACCTGATCGAGCAG
>DASPXY010000956.1:0-2396 GCA_035637055.1 Gemmataceae bacterium
CGGAGCGGGCGAAGGCCTCGAACCGCTCACGGGCGCTGGCAGCGGTCGGCTTGATGACGTCGTCGAAGAGGAGGTGCCGCTCGTAGAGGGCGTTGTCGGTGCCCGTGAACTCAACCGGCCCGCAGCCGTACTGCTTGCGGAGGTTCGCCAGGCCATCGGGGGTCGCAGACGCCGAAGGGGCCGCCTTCTGCTTGGTGTTCATTGCCGGTTCCTTTCGCTGCATCATGTAGGTCAGGCTGAGTAGCCTGACGTTGCTGAACCTGTCAGGCTGAAAAGCCTGACCTCCAACGTGGAGTTTCTTTGCAGGCTGGGCGTCCCAGGATGAGGATTTGAGGCCTGTCAGGTCTCCGATTTGGCCGAGGCAGCGGCCAGGGTGGACTGAATCAGTTGTGCCCGCTCCAAATCCACGTTGGTCCTTAACACCGTCCCTCCTAGACCGCGTAACGTCTGCAGGATCATCTCCATGTCCCCTTCGTTGTCCAGGACGAACAGGGCGGACGTCCCTGGCTTCATCAGCCCTTGCACCTCCCGGACGAAGTCGTCGCCGATCCCGGCTTCCGCGGCCATCGTGGCTGTGCCGAGGCCGCCCACGAGGGCGCCGACCATCGCGCCGGTCAACGGGGCGGCCACCACCAGGCCAGCGAGGAAGCCCGCCACCGAGCAGGCCAGAACGTTGCCTACACGCGGGAACGGCTTGCGGTCGAATGTGAAGCTCCCGTCCGGATGCCGCACAACTACTGCAATGTCCAAAAGGATGAGGTACTTCCCCGCCTGGCCGGCGCCCCACCCGAACTGGGTGAGCTCGTCGCGGACCTGATCGGCCCGCTCCATGTCGTCGTACCCAACGGCCCATAAATGCGCGGCTGTCGTCATGGTCGGTCCTCCGCTAAGGGTCTGTCTCCGAAAGGTTGTGCATTCATCGCTGGGGTTGCCATGGTTTCAAGTCCGGGGGCGGGCTGGGGCCCAGGCGGTTCAGTCCGGGGGCCGCCTGGTAGATCGCGAACCCGGCAGGCGGGAGGGTCATCCGGACCGCCAGCGGCCCGTTCCTGCGCTCCACGGTCAACGAGGACGGAGGTGGCGAAGCTTGCTTCGGGGCGTACCAGAAGAGCAGATGAAACTGGTCCCCCTCGACCCGAAAGGTGGGCGCGACCGTGGACCAGGCGGTGACGGGCTGCATCTCGTCGGTGTTCACCGCGACCAGCACTTCCTGATCGATGAAGAGGCGCGACCAGGACACGAGCGAGCGCATCCGCTCGCCGAGGCGGTGTGGCAGGCCGAAGCTGACACCGTCCCCCGAGAGGTGATGCAGCGCCTGTCGCCCCCGCCGCAGCGGCAGCAACTTCTTGCGGAGGTCGATGAGCGCCGCCAGGGCTCGGTAGAGGTCACCGTCCTCGTTGAAGAAGTGCCGGCCCTGCGTACACAACCCGCCAAACCGGCCGCCGAACATGCTCTCCCGAAGGATGACGTCCGTGCCGCTGGGGCGCCCGCCGCTGTCAAAGCCTTGCTCCGACCCATAGTAGATGCAGGGGATACCCATTGTGGTCAATTGCACCGCCAGCACGTTAAACGCCAGGTCGCGGAACCGGCTGTCGCCGCAGAAACGCCACTTGGCAATGCCCTTGCGAACCTGATCGTGATCGTCCACCAGGGTCACCACCTGGTTGCGATACCAGCGGTGCCCGGCCGGCGCGTCCAGAACCCAGTTGCGGAACAGCGAGAAATAATCCGCCGGGTCGCCGTGGCCCGTGACCATCCGCTCCAGCTTGCCCGGGACGTCCTCGATGCCCAGGGCAGCATCCAGCCCGGTCTTCTCCACCACTTCCCAGGCGTGCTCGCGGCTGCCCCCCACCTCGCCGACCAGCAGGAAGCGTTCCTTGCCGAGGCCCTGGGAGAACTCCCGGATCACATCGCAGAACATCCGCAGCGCCTCCTCGCCCATGTGCTTGGCGGCGTCGATGCGGAACCCGTCGAGGTCGGCGTAGGCGATCCAGAAGCAGTAGACGATCGCGAGAGCGGCCAGGGCGGAGGAAGCCCGGCGATACTGCTCGTCCCACCGCACCCGGAGGTCGAGGGTCTTCAGGCCGAACATGTCCCCCTCGGCGTACTCCGGGTAGTAGTCCCAGCTCGTGATGTGCCCCTTGCGGAGAAACAGGTCGGGTCGCTGAAACTCGCGGGGCCAGACGGCACCGTCCGGCCAGGCCACCTCCAACCGAGCAGGATCTTGCGTGCCGAAGGGCAGCGTCGGCCGGCCGTCGCGGTCGTTGAACCCCTGGACCGCGTAAGGCTTGCCGTCCCAGCGCGGGTCGTTGTACCAGCGGCCCGAAGCTGGGTCGTGGGTGGCGTAGCGATCCGGGTTGTAACTGAAGACGTTGCCGGTGTGGTGGGCGACGATATCG
>DASPXY010000957.1:0-3732 GCA_035637055.1 Gemmataceae bacterium
CCTACGGGTATGCCGAGCGTGAGCAGCGGGCAGCGGGCCAGCGCGAACAGGTCAAGGTCGAGACAGGCACCATCGGCAGCCCGGAACACACGGCGGCCTTGCGGCAGGAAATTGCGCTCGAAAAGGAGATGGAGGAGCAGCAGCAGCGACTCAAGGCCGCGCGACGGCAACTGGCGGACGAGGTATCGCCGCCGAGCATCAGGCAGCGGCTGCAGCAGGCGCTGCCGGCCCTTCAGGGCGTGGGGGCGACCGCAAGTGCCCTGGGCCAGCTGGCGCAAACGCCCACGTCGGCGATGGGCACGCCCGGCGAAGCCATGTCCCGAGCTGGGGGCGCGCTCGGCAACATCGGGCAGGCGCTGACGCCGTTTCTTCCCGTCGCCGGCGGTGTGGTCTCCGCGCTCGGCAGTGTCGTGAGCGGGCTGGGCGCGCTGGCCAAGGCGTTCCAGGACGTCAAGCCCTCCCTGGCGGAATTGACCGGGGAGATGGAGCGTGCGGCGGGCATTCGCAGCCGCATCGCCCGCGAGGGCGCCCCCAGCGGCGAGGACATCCGTCGCACCTTCGGGCCGACGGCATCGCTAGCCATTGAGCGGGCGCAGAACCAGGGCAATCCGCGGGAAGCGCGGGCACTGGTGCGGCGGCAAACGGAGGATGCGCGGGGCGAAGTACGGCAACTGGAGGGGCAGAACCTCGGCGAACTGCGCTCCCAGGTGGAAACCGACCTCCTACGTGGGCTGGACGAGTACCGGAGCGGCGCCAGGAACGGGACGTTCACGACAGCGGCGGGCCAGGCGCAGGACCGGATCAACCAGCGCCTCGGTCGGGGCGCGTGGTCCCCCGGACAACAACAAGTCGCAGGCGTCGAGATTCCCGAGGAATTCGTCAGGCTTAACTACGAGACTGCCACGCGGGAGCAAATGCGCCAGATGGCCGCGGCCATGACCACGGGCCAGTTGACCCGGGCGCAGCAGCGTGTCACCGCCGGCGAGGCCATCGGGCGCGAGGGCAACGTCGCCTCGCTGCGCCCCGGGGCGTTTGGCATTCGGGATCTGCCCAGCCTGTTCCAGTCCAAACAGGGGGACGTGCTCGACATTCACAGTCAGATCCAGCAAGAGGCCGTGCGCGATCAGCGTGAGGAGGCACGCTTTCAGGCGCAGATGACCCTGTGGCAGCAGATTCTCGAAGAGCAGCGGCGCGCCAATGGCGAGGGACCGCAACCGAACATCGCCAATGTACCCGGAAACGTCGGTGATCTCTTCCAGCAGTGGGGCCAGGCGTGGGGGCTCGGAGTGCCGGCGGTGGGGCCGGGGTGATGCGCCTGCTGGGCTGGTAGTGGATACACAGGAGAGGTTAAGATCTCATCCCCTGTGGTTCCCCATCTCCAGCCCCAAGGAGGCAGTCGTGATTACTTTCACCTGCACGCAGTGTCAGACGCCGTTGACGATTCCCGACCACGCCGCCGGCAAGACGACCGTCTGCCCGAAGTGTCAACAGCCGGTGCAGATCCCGGCAGCGCCGCCCGCCCCGCTCCCCCTGGCGCCGTTGCCCGTCGCCAATCGCCAGCGGACGGCCCTGTTCGTGCTGTGGCTTGCGCTGGGAATCGTGTGCGCCGTTGCGTTGCTGCTTGGCATCGTGCTTGGCCTTGCGGGTGGCAGTGGTGCCGGGTTTGTCTCGGAGGCCGAGGCCCGTCAGACGCTTCATACGATCCGGCACATCCGCGATCTTTTGTTTCTCTCTCTTGTGGTGCTCGCCGGCTACGTCGCGCTGCGGGCCGTCGAGCGGATGATGACACAGTGAAGCGGCGCGGTGACCGATGCTCAGGCCATCATTGACCTGCTCAACCACGGTCGCCGACGTAACAAGCTCCCCGACCTCGTCAAAGACCTCGAAGAGAAGAAGGAGAAGTAAGGTGGAAGAAATCAAGGTGGGCAAACAGACGTTCCATGTCCTTTTTCCAAAGCTGCTACGGCCCTTGACACCCAAGGAGGAGAGGGATCTTGACGCGAGCATTCTCCAGTACGGCGTCAAGTACGCCGTACACACCGATGAGGAAAACGGAATCATTGATGGGGCCAATCGGTGCCGACTTGCATCGAAGCACAATCTGCCCATCCAGGTGAGAGCCCACCGAGGATTGTCGCTGGAGGAGAAACGACAGCTGGCGCTGAGCCTCAACCTTGATCGTCGCCACATCACACAGAAGGAGCGCGAGCAGGCCAAAGCAGAGCGTGTCGAACTGGCGGCTCAGAAACATAGGGAGGGCGAGCCTACACGGCAGATCGCGAAGGAGTTGGGAGTGAGTCAGACCCAGGCGCAGGAAGATATCGGGGCGGCAGGTGAACAGGGGTGTTCACCTGCCGCCCCTCCCCCGGCGGTCAAAGGCAAGGATGGCAAGCAGTACCCGGCCCACCGTGCCACCCAGGAGGAAATCGCGGAACGTCGAGAGCGCGTTGCCGCTCTGCGTGCGGAAGGATGCACGACGCGCGAAATCTGCGAGGAGGAAGGTATCAGCGAACGCCAAGTCCGCTCTGATTTGCAAGCGCTGCGTCATGGGGCAACGGACGTGGCCCCTGTGCCATCGCCTGTTGTTGCTACTGCTGAACCTGAATCGGCTGTAGCCTGTGACGAGGAACCGAGCCCCGCGCAAGTTGTGGCCTCATCGCAGCCAACACCCTTGGACATTGCCAAGGAGGCATGGCGACGGATGGACCAAGCACAGCGGACGGAATTCACCCACTGGATGTACAGTTCCGAGGCCAACTCATGACCGTAACCTGGCAACACGTCTGGCGTCACGTCTGCGCCCCGCTGCTGGGAGCAGCGGGGCGCAGACGAAGACCGGACCCCGAACGCGGACGTGCTGGCCCTTCATCGAGGGCGTGTAGGCGGCAACCAACTCCTGCACGCCATAGGTCGGGGTGCGGGTGAAGACCACCACGAGCACCACGAGCAGCACCACGGCAAGTAGCGCTCCGCCCGTGAGCAGGATCGGCGCCAGGCGAACGGAGGGGCGGCCCTGCACCTGGGGCAGAGCCAACGCAACGACGCTCACAGGCACGACGGCAGAGACAGGGAGCGCAGCCGCCGCAGCTGGGGGCGGGAGAACCGCGGCCGCGGTTGCTGCGGGGATGGCTGACTCAAAACTCTCGGGCGCGGCGAGGACGGTAGGGTTCGTGGCCGCGGGCTTGGGTGCCTGTGCGGTGGGGAGCAGGATCTTTTGACCGCAGTGCGGGCAGACGACCTTGCGGCCGGCGGCGCCGTCGGGGGCCTCCATCGGCCGTTTGCAAGTGGGGCAGGCAAGGCGCATAGGCGCGACCTCCTTGGCACAATGGGGAGTCAGCCTATCCACTGTGGCCGCGACCGTCGCCGTTGTCAAGCGTCACGTTTCTTCTTGCGCTTGCCCGTGGAGGGCGCCGGCGGCTTCTCCGGCTCGCTCTCGGCGGGCGGCGCCTCGACATCGGCCTGGTCCTTGCGTGGCCGCCCTGCCTTCTTCGGGGACTGCGCCTCGGGTAACTGCAACTCGGGATTCTCAAATTCGCGACAGTCCACCCCCAGCGCCTTCGCGAGACGCTGCACCGTGTCCCAATTCGGAACGCGCTCACCAGACTCAAGGACCGAAAGGGTCTGCTTTGTGAGTCCGGCGAGTTTGGCGAGCCGATAGGACGAGAGCCCCTGCGCTTTGCGCAGCTTGACGAGCTTCCTGGCAAAGTAGGCGCTGGGTTCAGGCACGGCCGC
>DASPXY010000958.1:0-10073 GCA_035637055.1 Gemmataceae bacterium
ACGGTTGCCGCAGGACGAACTCGCCGATCCGCGTGCCGACCACCCGGCGCAGATCCTGGTGACCGGACGTGCGGGGGATGTGGTGGTGCTCAACGCCCATGCCTGGCACGCCGGCACCGCCAACCGCACCGCGGCTCCGCGTACCGCCGTCCACGCCTTCTACTGCCGCCGCGACAGGCCGCAACAGCAGTATCAGAAGCGGTTGCTGCGCCCCGAGGTGCAGCAGGCCCTATCACCTCAGTTGCGCGACTTGCTGGCCCTCGACGATCCGCTCAACGACCAACTCAGCGCCGAGGTCGCCGTTCGGAGCGGCTTCCTGAGATGATGGTTTCGGCTCTTTTCGGTGCAGTGCGCCGCCCGTGCAAAGAAACCTGGTGGCACAATCAGAGCCACCAAAGCGCCCTCTCTTCGGCTGAACGCTCAAACTCACCTGCTGGGGCCGCAGGTGAGACATTGAACCCAGAAAACCCGAGATGCGGCCTCGGTCAGGTGCAGTGCCGGGTTTGGCGGGGAATGGCAGTTGGACTCAAACCGGCAACTCCCACAGCCGGATCGTTCTGTCCCAGCCGCAGGAAAGTGCCCACCGCCCGTTGGGAGATACGGCAACGCCGCTGACCCGACCCTTGTGCCCGCGTAAGCAGCACAACTCCCTCTGCCCTTCCAGATCCCAGTAACGCACCGTCTTGTCCTTGCTGCCTGACAAGGCCCGCCGTCCGTCCGGCGACACCGCGACGCACGTCACGCCGGAGGTGTGACCCTCCAGGCTGCCCAACTCCTGACCGGTGGCTACGTCCCACAGCCGTAAGGTCCGGTCGGTGCCGCCTGAGAGGATGTGCTGCCCGTCGGGCAGGAAGACGCTGCGGCAGCCCCGGACACGGTGGCCAGCGAAGCGCCGAACCTCCCGCCCGTCCTCGGCGTCGGCCAGGCGGGGCATCTTGTCCTCGCCGGCAGAGAGGATCATCCGGCCGTCCGGGGAGAAGGCGACGCTCTGCACCATCACGTGTTCCGACAGGCCATACACCGCGCATCCCGCTTGCAGATCCCACAGATATAAATTCGGCGGGAGTGAACCCCCTTGCGAGTAGCAGTACCCCCCTGTCAGTGCCCGCCGTCCGTCCGGCGCGAAGGCCACGCAGTTAATCTCACGGTTGTAGCCGTGGAAGCGTTTCCGCTCCTTGCCACTTCCCACCTCCCACAGTCTCACAGTGCGATCCTCATTCCCCGACAGGGCGAGTCGGCCGTCGGGCGCGAAGGCCACAGCGTAGACCGGGCCGGTGGGCTGCGCGGGATTCTCACGGTGGTAGCTGTCCGCCGCGCGCGTCTGCCCGACGCAGTCGGCCTCGTGCCGGTGCGGGTCGAAGCGGTGGACCTCTTTACCGCTTGCCACGTCCCACAGGCGCAGGGCGCAGTCAACCAGCCGGAAGTCACGGCCAAGACTGCCGCTACCCGAGAGCGCAGTGCGGCCGTCCGGCGAGAAGGTGATGCTGTGTACAACCCCCGTCAGGCCTTCAAAGCGCCTCAACTCCCGGTAGTTCATTCTTTCGCTGCGCCCCATAAGCACTCACCCGCGGCCGAACTACGGCTTGGACCTGCCAGGGGAGCGGACTTGCCCGGTCTGCAGCCTCCCCCAAATCCCTCCCCGCGCCAGCGGCATTCTACCCGCCTCTTCGTCCCCAAGGCAACGGTCGGATCGACAAATCGGGAACGACTTCTGTCACCCGTGACCACTCCTCCCCGTCGGTGTGAAGCCACCCCCCGGGATGGCAACCTAACGCCTGCCCTGCCGCGCCAGCGCCGTCAGGCGTAATACTGTGCGCGCTTCCGTTTCAGGAACTCGACCGACCGCCGCAATTCGTCCAGGCCGTTCATGCCGTCCTCGACCGAAATCCACCCCGCGAAGCCCACGCTGGCGAGCGTGCGGAAGATGAAATCGTAATCGTTGAGCCCCTTGCCTGTCTCGCCGTGACGCAGCTTGTCGGAGTAGCCGATTGTGCCATCGGCCTGTCGTAAATCGTCGAGCGTCGCCCCCGGCGCCAGGTAGCGGTCGGAGGCGTGCATCGTCACCACGCGGGCCTTGATCCTTTCCAGAAAACGCAACGGGTCGTAGCCGCCGACTGTGGCGTTGGAAGGATCGTATTGCACTCCTAAATAGGGCGATTCGATCCGGCCCAGGATTTCCAGGTAAAGGTCCTCGGGCTGGGCGAACTCGGGATACTGCCAGGTGCCGTCCTTGTAATGGTTCTCCAGGCACAGCACGACGCCGCGCGCCTCCGCGTACTCCAGCGACCGCTTGATCCCCTCAACAGTCCGCTCGATGCCTTCCTGCCGCGTCATGCCCGGATAACGCTGGCCGCTGAGCGTGCGGCAGTGACGGATCCCCAGCGTGACGCAGAGGTCGATGGCCGCCTTCTGCCGTTCGACCTGACGCCGTCGCTCGCTCGCATCGGGGTGCGTGAAGTCCGGCGAGAAGCAGAGCATCGACGAAACCTGCCCCGTCTCCGCGAGCGTTCGGCGAACCGGCTCGACGCCTGCGGCGTCCAGGCTCTTGAAAAAGCCGTCGTAGTGCTCGACACCCTCGGCCCCAAGTGTCGCGGCCTGCCGGAGCCAGTCGTGATAGTCCATCCGGCCACTGTAGAGGTCGTCGAAGTAGCATTTCGGAAAGACGCTAATGCGGGGGGCCATTCTCTCTTTACTCATGGTACGGGTTCCTCCGAAGCCACAGCAGCCGCGCCAACATCCCGCGCATTTCGCTTTCCGGCGGCGCTGGTGGCTATTATTATCAATTACATCGTTGTTCTCCCCTCTCCCCTTGCGGGAGAGGGGAGAACAATAGCCCCTGCGACCGCTGCCCGCCGTGATGAGACTGCAACCCCGACGTTTCTCCATGAGGATGCCATGAGCCGCGTGTCCCTGCCCTGTCGCTCCGCCGTTGTCCTGGCGCTACTGGCGCTCTGCTGTGTGGGTGAGAAGGGCTGGGCGCAAAAGCCGCCCCCTCCCGGCAAGCCCAATCCGCAGGCCCCTGTCCTGAACGCCCCCATGCCGCTCGGTGCGCAGCGCGGCACCACGCTGGAGATCACGCTCACCGGCACCAACCTCGCCGAACCGACCGGCGTCCTGCTCGGCTTTGCGGCGAAGGCCACCATCCCCACCGACAACAAGAACGGCCAGGATAACACCAAGTTGCGCGTCCGGCTCGAGATCCCCGCCGACGCCCCGCTCGGCGTCCACAGTTTCCGTCTGGCGACCACGCGCGGCATGTCGAACCTGCGTCTGTTCTGCGTGGACGAGTTGCCCCAAATTCTCAAGGTGGACACCAGCCGCAACAAGGCCACGCCGCAAGCGCTGACCGTCCCCTGCACCGTGGTCGGCCGTCTCGATGCCGAAGCGAGCGACTGGTACAAGATCACGGCCAAGGCGGGTCAGCGCCTCAGTTTCGACGTCCTGGGCCACCGCCTCGGCAGTCCCATCGACCCGGAATTGTCACTTTACAACGCGAAAACGGGGCAAAAGGTGGCCTACGAAAACGATTCGCCCGGCTGTCAGACCGACCCGCGCTTGACGTGGACATTCAAGGAAGCCGGCGATTACCTGGTCGAGATCAACGACACGCTGAACCGTGGCGGCGCCGACTACGGGTATCGGCTGCGCATCGGCGACTTCCCCTGCGCCACGGTGCCGATCCCGATGGCAGCCCGGCGCGGCAGCAAAGTGACGGTGAAGTTCGCCGGCCCGACGGTCGAGGGCGTTGCGCCGGTGGAGGTGCAGGTGCCCGCCGACCCGGCGGCCGGCACGGTCTGGGTGGCGCCGAAGGGCGCCAGCGGCCTGCACGGTTGGCCCGTCGCCCTGGCCGTCAGCGACCTCGATGAGCTGGTCGAGCAGGAGCCGAACAACGACCCGGCAAAAGCGAACCGTATCCCAGTCCCCGGCGGCATCACCGGCCGCTTCGAGCAGAGCGATGACGTCGATTACTACCTTTTCAACGCGAAAAAGGGCCAAAAGCTACTGATTGAGGCGCAAACCCTGGAGTTGTACTCGCCGACGCTGGTGTACATGGTCGTGCGGAACGCGCAGACGAAGGCCGAACTTGCCAAGACGAACCCGCAGGCGCTGCCGCCCCTGGACCAGCGCATCGACTTCACGGCGCCGGCCGACGGCGATTATTTGCTGGAAGTGCAGCACCTCAACTTCGTGGGCGGGCCGAGCGAAGCGTACCGCGTGACCGTGACGCCGAGCGTGCCCGGGTTCGACCTGTCGCTGGCGATCGAGCGCTACGACACGACGCCCGGCGGGGTGCTGTCGCTGCCACTGCTTGTGACGCGGCGCGGCTACACAGGGCCGATCGCCGTAAGCGTGAAGGGCCCACCGGGCTTCAGCGGCGAGGTGACCGTGCCGGCCGGCCAGCCCGCCAAGCCGGGGCAGCCCGGCGCAACGCTGGTGGTGAAGGTCGGACGCGAACTGCAGCCCGGCCCGTTCCTGATCAGCCTCGAGGGCAAGGCGACGGAGAAAGGCGTGCCGGCGGTGGAGTTGGCGAACCTGCGGACCATCGTCAGCGGTTCGCTGGGCGGACTCCCGTTCCCGCCGCGGCACCTGAACACCCAGATTGCCCTGGCGGTGAAGGAGCGGCCGCCGTTTGCCCTGACCGCGAAGTTCGATCCGCCGCAAGCGGTGCCCGGCTCGCCCGTGACCGTGACGATCAGCGTGACCCGCGACGCTGACTTTGCGGAGGAGATCGCGCTGTTGCCGCCGACCGGCCTGCCGCCGGGTGTCCCAGCGCCGGCACTGAAGCCGATCCCGAAAGGGCAAAATGAGGTCAAGCTGGCTCTGAACCTGACGCCGAAGACGCCGCTGGGCAAGTTCGACGTGACGTTTAACGGCAAGGGCAAACGCGGCACCAAGGAGTACGTCGTCAGCTCAGCGCCGGCGGTGCTGGTCGTCGGCGCACCCTTCGCGCTGACGGTCGAACCGGCGAAGGCGAGTTTGCCGGCCGGCGGCAAGGCGAAATTGAAGATTGTGGCGAACCGTCAAGGAGGTTATCAGGGGCCGATCGCGGTGGAGCTGCGCAACCTCCCCGCCGGAGTACTGGCGACCAAGGCAGTCATCGCGATGGGGCAGAACATGGTGGAGGTGGAGTTGACCGCTGCCGCCAACGCCGCGATTGCCAGCCGGCAGGACGTCAACGTGCTGGGGACAGCGACCGCGGCGGGGAACCTGCAAGGCGCATCGCCGAACTTCGCGGTGAGCGTGACGAAGAAGTAAGCGAACATTCTGGCACACGGCGAGCGGGGGCGTAAGCCCCCTGATGACTCCGGGGATTCCACCGAAGCATCAGGGGGCTTACGCCCCCCGCTCGCCTGATTTTCCCTCTCAAATCGCCCAATCGGCGGTGCCGTCGGCGGCACGGCGTTCCGGCGGATGGCCGACCATCACCGCGCACATCCCGCCGCGCAGCGCGACGTTGACGACCTGCTTTTGCGATGCCCGTCCGAGGATCGCCACCCCGTACTTGCTCGGAGCGAAGCCCATCACCGTGTAGAACGGCTCGACGTGGACCTTGCCATCGGGATCGACGACCGGGAACTCGTTGACGGGAATGCTCGCCAATTGCTGCACGACCCACCTTTCACGGTCGGCCAGCGCCGCGTCCAAGGCCGCCTCCCATTCCCGCGCCGTCAATCCGTGGCCGAGCACCACGCCTTGCCCGCCGTAGGCGCGGTTCGGCTTCAGCACGAGCGACTCATGTTCCCGCCGCGCGTAGGGCAGCAGGTCGCCCGTCTGCCCATCGGGGAGCAGCGTGCGCCGCTCCGATAACACGCGGGTCCACAGCACATGCCGGCGGAAGATCTGCCGCTCCTCGGAGCTGAAGTATTTCTGCGTGAACTGCGGGTCGGTCAGCACCTCCCAGCACGCCTTCTGATCCAGTTCCGCCGCGATCGACGAGACGATGCGATTCTGCCGGAACAGGCACCGCATCGGCGCGACGTCTTTCCCTTCACGCTCCAGGTCCACCAGGTCATAAACCGCATAATCGCGATACGCCACGTCGATCACGTCGTTGCCGTAATGCACTTCCTCGCCGTGCAGCGTCAGTTCGGCCGGATCGGCGTGGAGCACCTTGATGCCGTAGCGCTTATGAAAATAACCGGCGAGAGCTTGCTGTTCGTCGGGGCCGCTGCCGGCATATTTCGGCTCGACGAAGCAAAGCGTGCGTGCCGGCCGGCCGATGGCTTCCAGGTGATCGTGGACCTCTTGCATCAAGAGATCGCGAATATCCTGTCCAATCTCCAGGCGCAGGCTTCGGTCCTGTTCGCCAAGGACCGGCAGCACCAGGTCGGCAACGATCCGTTCGGCAGTCGGCACAAGATGCAGGCCGCCGATACCGCTCATGTTCGGCTCGACGAAGCGCAGCGAATCCTTCCACATCGGGCTGACGAAATCGACGACCGCATCGTAGCGGCCGAAAATGATGTTGTGTTCGCGGTGGCTCGGCCCCCAGCACTCCCACAGCCAGCGCTCCTCCTCGGGTGAGATGCGCAGCGCCTCGCGCACGGCGAAGTCTTGCAGGTACAGTTCCGGCAGCCGTTTGAGAGCGTTCTGCAGCGTCAACGTGACGAAGTGGATGTAGGACAGCTGATCGGGCAGGGCGGTCACCGGGCAGGGGAGGACGCGGACGGGTTCCAGTTGACCGTCGCGCAGGTAGATGAGATGACGGCGGAGCGACTCCTCGCGGATCCGGCCCATCAGTGCGGCCAGCGACGCCTCGGGAATCTTGTAGAAGGCGCGGCGGACCTGGCTGACGAGGCTCAAACCACTCAGCCCGAGTTCTTCGGCGGGGGTCAACATGGAGGCAATCCCTCCTGGCGAGCATTGTAGAATGAGGCGAGGGGAGAAAGAACTTCACCCAGGATAAGGCAAGAGGCGATGACACCGCAAGCCGCTTACGACGAACTGCTCCGCCGGGCGCGCGAGGCGACCTTGCTCGGCTCGTGCCTGGAACTCCTCGGCTGGGACGAACTGACGTACATGCCGCGCGGCGGCGTTCGCAACCGCGGCGAACAGACGGCGCTGCTCGCGGGCCTGTATCACGAGCGCGCTACCGACCCGCGCCTCGGCGAACTCCTGGACATCCTCGAATGCTCCGACCTCCTTGCCGACCGCGACGCGGCCACTGCGGTCAACGTCTGCGAGTTGCGCCGGACTTATGACAGGGAAACTCGGTTGCCGCGGGCGCTGGTCGAGGAGCAGGCGCGCGTCACCTCGACCGCCCAGCAAGAATGGGAAGCGGCGCGAGAGGATGCCGATTACGCTCGTTTCTGTCCGTGGCTGGAGCGCGTCTTGGCCCTGAAGCGCGAGGAAGCCGCAGCGCTCGGCGGCGGTGGCGATGCCTACGACGCCCTGCTTGAGGAGTATGAGCCCGGCGCCACAGGCGCTCGCCTGGCCGTGTTGTTCGAGGCACTGCGGCGCGAGTTGGTGCCACTCGCTGCGGCGATCGCAGGCGGGCCGCGACGGTCCGAACTGACGCTGCTCCACCGCGAATACCCCGTCGAGCGGCAGCGCTTCTTCGCCCAGACAGTGGCCGCCGCCCTGGGCTTTGACTTCCATCGCGGCCGGCTCGATGCGACCGCGCATCCCTTCTTCAGCAGCATTGGGCCGGGGGACTACCGCATCGCCACGCGCTACAGCCCGCGCAACTTCGGCGATGCCTTCTTCGGGATGCTGCACGAGGTCGGCCACGCCCTGTATGAGCAGGGTCTCGACCCGGCCCACCACGGCACGCCGATGGGCGAGGCAGTCTCGCTGGGCGTGCATGAGTCGCAGGCCCGTCTCTGGGAGAACACGGTCGGCCGCAGCCTGCCGTTCTGGCGCCACTTCTTCCCCCTGGCCCGGTCGGTCTTCCACGAGGCGCTGCACGACGTGACGCTGGACGCCTTCCACGCCGCGATCAACCACGTCGGGCCGTCGCTGATCCGCGTCTCGGCCGACGAGGTGACGTACAACCTGCACATCCTGATTCGCTTCGAGTTGGAGCGGGCTTTGCTGACAGGCGATCTGCCAGCGCCCGACCTGCCCGGCGCCTGGAACGACGCCTATCGGCGCCACCTCGGTGTGACGCCGGGCGATGACGCGGAGGGTTGTCTGCAAGACGGCCACTGGGGCGCCGGCCTGGTGGGCTATTTCCCCACATACACGCTCGGTAATATCTTTGCAGCGCAGCTATTCGCTCGCGCCGCTGCAGAACTGGGTGACCTGGACGGGGCGCTGGCGCGCGGCGAGTTCGACGGCCTGCTCGGCTGGCTGCGCGACAAGGTCCACCGCCACGGCAGCCGGTACTCGGCGGCGCGGCTCATTGAGAAAGCAACCGGCGCTCCACCCGACCACCGGCCTTTGGTGCAAGCGCTACGGCGGAAGTATGGCGAACTGTACGGCCTGTGATGTTGGGCCGATGCAGTGTGCCGTAGCCCGACTCTCTGAGTCGGGCAGGTGGCCAGCACCCGACTCAGAGAGTCGGGCTACGACTTGCTGCTGCTCGCCTTACTTGTCCTTGACCTGCCGCAGTTCCTTGCCGGTGGCGATGTCCCACTCGCGCAGGGTCTTGTCCGTCTCGCGCGTGGTCAGCGTTTTGCCGTCCTTCGAGAAACTGACGCGGTCGATCGCGCTGGGCGCCATGAACCGCCGCAGCTGCCGGCCTGTCGGGAGATCCCAGAGACCGACCGTCTTGTCCAGGCTGCCCGAGGCCAACAGTTTCCCATCCGGGGCGAAAGCCAGCGTGGTCACCTTCGCTGTATGCCCTTGCATGCGGATCAGCATCTTCTGGGTCGCGCTGTCGAGGATGTTGATGGCCTTGTCGTCGGCCAGAGCGACAAGCCGCTGATCGGGACTGGTGGCCGTCGCATTGGGCTGCGCCGGTTGTGAGCGGACTGAGCCGGCGAGTAGCGTGACCCCGACAACCAGCCCAAAGAAAGCCGGCAATCTGCATAAAATAGACATTGTTTCTCTCCTTAGCTGCTGAAACACACCCTTCTTCCCGCTAGACGAACAAGTGCCGTTGATCGTTTGTCCTGGCAGGCGCCGTCGTCGCTTTCGATAATACTGAATCTGAGGGGCTACGCTCAACCCCTCCCCCCAACCCCCTCCCCGCAACGGAGAGGGGGAGAAGAAGAGGATTGTGTTTTGCTCCCCCTCTCCGTTGCGGGGAGGGGGTTGGGGGGAGGGGTTCAGGACAGACACCGAGGTGAGACAGCTCTGACGAGAGAGCGGCAACCGACTTTCAGGAAGCAACCGGGGCATGGGTTACAGCAGTCTGCGCGAATGCGTCCTCGACCTGGAGCGAACCGGCCGGCTCGTGCGCCTCGACGTCGAGATCGACGCCTACCTGGAGGCCGCCGAGATCCAGCGGCGCGTCTACCAGGCGCAAGGCCCCGCCATTCTCTTCGCCCGCGTCAAGGGCTGCCGCTTTCCGATGGTATGCAACCTGTTCGGCACCCTCGAACGGACGCGCTACCTTTTCCGCGATACCCTCGATGCCGTGCGCCGCCTCGTCGAGTTGAAGGTCGATCCGTCGGCCTTCTGGCGGCGTCCGTGGCGCTATCGCGGCGTGCCCTGGACGCTCTGGAACCTGCGGCCGAAAACCGTCCGCTACGGTCCGATTCTGGCGAGCGAAGCGACCATTCACGAACTGCCGCAGCTGGTGTGCTGGCCGCGCGACGGCGGCGCCTTCATCACGCTGCCGCAGGTCTATACCGAGGACGCCGACCGCCCCGGCTGGCGTCACTCCAATCTCGGCATGTATCGCGTCCAGCTTTCGGGAGGCTCGTATCAGCCCGATCGTCAGGTGGGGCTGCACTATCAGATCCATCGCGGCATCGGCGTCCATCACGCGGCGGCCCTGTGGCGGGGAGTGCCGTTTCGCGTCAACATTTTCGTGGGCGGCCCGCCGACGATGACCCTCGCCGCGGTGATGCCGTTGCCGGAGGGCCTGCCCGAGTTGGCGTTCGCGGGAGCGCTGGGCGGCCGGCGCGTGCGCCTCATCTATCCCTCAGGGGTCAGGGGTCAGGGGTCAGGGGTCAGGGAAGACA
>DASPXY010000959.1:0-3306 GCA_035637055.1 Gemmataceae bacterium
CGAATTCCGGCTTGACGGTCCCTCGGACAAGACAGTCGGCACGGTGCTGACCGCCGCCGACGTCTTTAGCGACATCAAGCAGGTGGATGTGATCGCCACGAGCAAGGGCCGCGGCTTTACCGGCGTGATGAAGCGGCACAACTTCCAGGGCTTGCGCGGCAGCCACGGTGTCAAGAAGGGCAACCGGCAGCACGGTAGTATTGCGTCGAACGCCAGCAACCGCGGGAGCGGCCGGCCCAAGAAGGGCATTCGCATGGCGGGCCGTTACGGCGGCGAGCGCGTCACCGCCCGCAACCTGCACGTCGTCCGCATCGACGCCGACAACCATCTGATCCTGGTCAAGGGGGCCGTCCCTGGCCCCAACGGCGGCCTCATCATGATCCGGCCGACCAACAAGCGCGGCTGAAAGATGACAAGGTGACAAGGGGACAAAGTGAAAGACAATTATTACCCTTCACCTTGTCACCTTGTCACCTTGTCACCTTGTCACCTTGTCAGTGCCGGTGTGATACAATGATGTGTGACGTGTTGACCAGCGCCAAGCGAGCATCGGACACCACACATGGCTTCCGTCCCGGGCAAACTGGTCGGGATTGATCTGGGCACGACCTTTTCCGCCATCGCCACCCTCGACGACCGCGGGCAGGCAGTTACCCTCCCCAATCGCGAAGGCGAAATGCTGACCCGCAGCGCTGTCCTCATCGAGGACGGCGGCGCCGTCGTCGGGCAGGCAGCGCGCGACGTCTCCCTCGAACAGCCCGATCGCGTCGCTCTCATGGTGAAGCGCTTCATGGGCCACGCCGCCTTCGGCTACAAGGTCGCCGGCCGCATCTTCCGCCCCGAAACGCTCTCCGCCATCATTCTGCGCAAACTCGTCCAGGACGCCGAACACCGCATCGGCCCCGTCGGCCAGGCGGTTATCACGGTCCCCGCCTACTTCGACGACACGCGCCGCAAGGCCACCAAGGACGCCGGCCGCATTGCCGGTCTCGAAGTCCTCGACATCCTCGACGAGCCGACCGCCGCGGCCCTGGCCCACTCCTTCCAGCCGCCGCAGGGCCGCAGCCCCTTCGTCTCGGAAGCGGGGCTGCCGGCCCAGCAACAGACGGTGCTCGTCTACGACCTGGGCGGCGGCACCTTCGACGTGACGCTCGTGCGGCTGTCGGAGCGCCGCTTCGAGAGCGTCGCCATTGAGGGCGACGTGCGCCTTGGCGGCGGCGACTGGGACGATCGCATCGTCGATTACGTCGCCGGCAAGTTCCAGGCGAACTACGGCGACGATCCGCGGACCGATCCGCAGTCGCTGGCGACCCTGACCGCCGCCGCCGAGCGGGCCAAGCGCGCCCTGAGCAAGGTGACCCAGGCCAGCATCACCTGTACGCACAACGGCAAGGTGCTGACGGTGCCGCTGACGCGCACCGAGTTCGAGGGACTGACGCGCGATCTGCTGACGCGGACCCGGCTGACCACGCAGCAGGTACTCCGCCAGGCCGGCATGAACTGGGACAAGGTAGATCGCTTATTGCTGGTCGGCGGCTCGACGCACATGCCGATGACCAGTCAAATGCTCCAGGAGATCAGCGGCAAGGCGCCGGACAATTCGCTGGCCGTCAGCGAGGTGGTCGCGCGCGGGGCAGCGCTGCACGCGGGCATCGTGGCCGCGCGGTCCGCCGGTCCCGGTCAGCACGCGCACGATCCGGGGCTGTGGGACGCCTTCGGTCAGGTGGTCGAGATCAACGTCAATTCGCACAGTCTGGGCATCGAGGTCAAGCACAATCAGGAGCGCATTAACGACATTCTGATCCCCAAGAACACCCAGCTGCCGACAGCGGCGAGCCGCGTCTACCGAACCCTCGCCGAGAACCAGGCGCGGGTGCGCGTCAAGGTGCTGCAAGGGGAAGCGAGCCAGGCCGACGCCTGCATCAGCATCGGCGAGTGCTGGATCGAGGGCTTGCCGCCGAACCTGCCGAAGCATTCGCCGATCCAGGTACGTTGCGGCGTCGGCAGCAACGGTCTGATCGACGTGATGGCGCTGGACATGACCAGCGGCAAGATGGCGCGGGCCGAGCTGCACCGCAGCAGCGGTCTGTCCGACGAGGAGATCGCCCGCGAGGCGGAATACGTTCGGAGTTTGCGGATTCAGTGAGTCCCAAGCCCACGGGCTGCCACCTGTGGGCTTCTACCCCTGAGCCCTATGGTTTTCGCCGTTCGTTGCCCCAATCCGAAGTGTCAGAAGTACATGCTGGTCGAGGATCACGACCGCGGCAAGGTCGTGAACTGCCTGCTGTGCAAGACTGCCATCAAGGTCGGCGGCGCTCAGCCGGCGGCGAGCAGTTCCCGCCCCACGCCACCTCCTCGGATGTGAGCGCATCGCCCCAGCCTCCCCTACGTCACTTTGTCCCGGCAGGATTCGTCTGCCCTTGGAATTGGCTGGGGTTGTCAAACGGGATGCCTTTCACTTCCTCCACGATCAACTGCGCGATGGCCATGCCAGGGCGAAGGAGAAACGGCACTCTGCCGAGGTTGATCATTTCGAGGGTGATGGGACCGTGGAAACCCGGATGGATCGTGGGCGCTGTGAAGTGAACGAGGATGGCACATCGGGCGCGGCTGCTCTTGCCCTCGATCCGGGCGGCTAGGCAGGTGTCGCGTGCGGGGTCGATGGGAAGGCCCACGGTCTCGCGCGTCATCGCGAGGATGAAGCAGTTCGGTTCCAGCAAGTAGCTGCCGCCTTCTGGGATGAGTATCTGGGTCGAGTTGTCGGCGATAAAATCCGCCAACTCACCTGGCTGCCCGGGGTCGTAGCAGTACGGTCCGGCCTTGGGGATGATGAATTTAGGCGCGAGCGTCAGATCGACCGAATGCGTATCGTAGGGACACTTCATGTGCCCGCTCGGTCGCCTGGGAAGTGGTTCGGGCGCGAGGATCAGGCGCCCTTCGTCGATGGCCTTCTGGATTTCAAGATTGGAGAGGCTCATGCGCTCCTGCTCTTGATGGGAAGCTCAGCGCTGACTTGGTCCGCTGTGACCGTGATGTAGCGCCCGATTTCGAGCGCCGGCTGCGGGAGTTGCACGACGACCCAATCCTCTTTCCGTTCCCAGATCTCGACAGGGATCCAGCCGATGGAATGTCCCCGAAAGGGAGGTTCTTCCTCGTACTGAACCTGATCCTTCGGGATGAACATGGACCAGCCTTGGCCATTCGCTTGCTTTCCCGAGGCGGCGAACTCGGTGTCAAAACAGCCGTGGGCGAGGCGGCAACGTAGCCAGTGGGGCATGGGAAAACTCCTGGGGTAGTGTGATGACA
>DASPXY010000960.1:0-3949 GCA_035637055.1 Gemmataceae bacterium
CAGGCACGAGCGCTTGAACTGATTGCCGAAGAAGCGCCGCACAAACACGCGCAGCCACTTCTTCAATTCCGCCGGGGAGTAGCGGCGATGGAATTGCGCGTGATCGGCCAGGAAGAGGATTTTCTCCGGCGGCGCGGCGTAGCGCAGGAACTGGAACAGGAAGAAGTCGTGCAGCTCATAGGGGCCGATCACTCCTTCCGTCGATTGCAGAATCTTGCCGTCGGCGCCGGGCGGCAGCAGTTCGGGCGAGATTTCCGTGGCGACGATGGCGAGCAGAATGCGGCGCGCTTCGCCCTCGAACTCGTTTTTCGCCGCCCAGTCCACCAGGAACTTGACGAGCGTCTTGGGGATGCTGGAGTTGGGGTTGTACATGCTCATGTGGTCGCCGTTGTACGTCGCCCAACCCAACGCCAGTTCCGACACGTCGCCGGTGCCGATGACGAAGCCGGCGTTCATGAGGATGCTCGTGCGCATCCGCGCCTGCACGTTCTCGAAGATCAGATCCTGACGCGCTTCGTGCGGCACGCGCTGCAGCGCGGCCGTCAACGCCTCCATGCTCAGGCCGGTGAGGTCGATGCCGAACGGGCGATGTTTCAGGGCGCGCATCTCTTCCAGACAGAGGGCGCGAATATCGACTTCCTCCGCTGCGACACCTAACTCGCGCATCAGGGCAATGGCGTTGCCGCGCGTCTCGGGTGTGGTGCCGAAGCCCGGCATGGTGAAGGCGCGAATGCGCGACCGCGGTATTTCCAGCAGGTCGAATGTGCGACAGGTCACCAGCACGGCCAGCGTCGAGTCCAGACCGCCCGAAATGCCGATGCTCACGCCCGGTTTGCCGACATGGTCTAGCCGTTTCGCCAGGCCGGCCATTTGCGTCGAGAAGATCTCCTGGCAGCGCTCGCGCAGCTGCTCCTGACCGCGCGGCACGAACGGATGGGCGTCCACGTCGCGCGCCAACCGCCAGGCCCGCTCCGGTCGCATGAGGGTGAAGGCGATACGTTGGAAACCCTGGCCCGCGACGCCGTAGAGCTGCGCGTCGGCAAAACTATTGGTGCGGACGCGGTCGGCACGCAGCCGGTCCAAATCGACGTCGCGAAAGAGCAGGGTTTCCTCGCGCTGGAAGCGGGGCGTCTCGGCCAGCAGCGTGCCGTTCTCCGCGATCAGGCAGTGGCCGCCGAAAACCACGTCGGTCGTGGATTCCCAGACCCCACACGAGGCGTAGATGTACGCCGCCATGCAGCGTCCTGACTGGTTGACGACCAGCTGATGCCGATACGCCGCCTTGCCGATGATCTCGTTGCTGGCCGACAGGTTGAGCAGCACCGAAGCGCCGTGCAGCGCCTGCCGCGAGCTGGGCGGAATCGGCACCCACAGATCCTCGCAAATCTCGATGCCGATCAGCAGCCCCTCGACGTCGGCAGCGTCGAAGAGCAGGTCGGTGCCGAAGGGAACGACAGCGTCGTCGATTGCCAGTTTGCGGCTACGCATGTTCGCGGCGGCGGCGAACCAACGGCCCTCGTAAAACTCCTTGTAATTGGGGATGAACGATTTCGGCACCACGCCCAGCACCCAGCCGCCCTGCACCACGGCGGCGCAGTTGAACACCTGATCGTCAACGGTGACGGGTAGACCGACGACGACCAGCCCCGAAAAAGTGCGGCGGGTAGCATCGACAACCTGGGAAAGCGCCTTGAGGGCTCCCTTTTGGAGAGTAGCCTGGTGGAAGAGGTCGGCGCAGGTGTAGCCGGTCAGGCACAGCTCGGGGTAGACGAGGACGGCGACGCCTTCCTCCTGGGCACGAGCCATAAGGGCGACGATGCGCTCGGCGTTGTAGGCGGTGTCAGCGACTCGCAGCAACGGGACGGCGGCGCCGACGCGGACGAAACCGTGGTAGCTCATGGTGGCACTTTCCGGATAGCTGCGCTGGCGCAGGTCGGGCCTGCAAAAAGCCCAGGGGCCGCGGCCCGTGGGCTTGCAGCGTCCCACCTGCGCCAGGTTAAGTCAAGGGCTCGTCTTGCCGTTCTGCGGCGGCGTTCGCAAGAACAGCCAGACATTGCCGGTGTACTGGACGGGGGCCTGGAAGCGCTGGAGCGTCTGGAACGTCTCTTGCAGTTCCCGCTGCATCCGGTCGATGCGCTCCTGGAGTGCGCGCAATTCCTTTTGGCGCTGCTCGGCCGCCTCTGGAGTTTCGCCCGGCTTGCCCTTGAGCAGCCCCTGCCGCTGCTGAAACAACGAGCCAAGCTGCCGGGACAACTCGGCCTGCTTTTGCTGGGCCTTCTTGTGAGCCTCCCGGTCGGCATCGCTGAGTTTCGGCTCCGGGCCGCGCGACGTGCCAAAGTCGCCGACGAGCAGGTCCGGCCAGCCATCGCCGTTCCAGTCCACGACACAAATCTTGGCGCGCACGCCCCACTGCCCTTCCTTCAGGCCGAGGTTCCAGTCCTTGTTGAGAGCGCTCTCCGCCACCAGGGTTTGCGGCAGCGCCAGCTTCGGCTCGGTGCGTGTGCCGACGTTGCGATACCACAGGACGCTGCCGGCGCCGGTGCCGACCATCAGGCCAGGTTTGCCGTCCTTCTCCCAATCGACGGCGATGGGGTGCGAGTCGCCGTGGGACACGCGAATCGGCTCACCATTGACCTTGAGCAACTGCGGCTTGCCAAAGGCGTAGCCCTTGCCTGTGGCTTCGTTCGGGACGAAGTACACCTGCCCCTCGATGTTGCCGATCAGCAGGTCGAGCTTACCATCGCCGTTCCAATCGACGGCGAACGCCGTCGAGGCGCTGCCGAGTTTGATGACCTTGCCGTCGCTGTCCTTGAGTTGCTCGCCCGGGGCGAATTTGCCCTTGCCCAGGCCGCGGAACAGGTACAGTTCGCCGGGCCAGGAGCCGGAGAGGATGTCTGCGTGGCCGTCGCCGTCGAGATCCACAAACTGTGGCGTGAAGCCGACGCATCAGCCCGAGGGGACGCGGCCGCCGGGTGCCCCGTCCAGGAACCATTTGAAGTCGTCGAAGCGCGGCTGTTCGCGGGTGCCGGCATTGCGATAGACGCGCAACTTGCCCTCACCGAATTGGCCGACGAGCAGGTGCAGCGCGCCGTCGCCGGCAATGTCGGCGACGAACGGCGCCGCGTGGCCGACGTCCACGTTGATGGGCTTGCCGCCGGCGTGGAGCTTAACCGGCGGCGCCAGTCCCGGCGAAGGTTGGCCGGCCAGGGCCAGGCCTCCCCACGCCAGGACGGCGACGGACAGGAATCGGGCCTTCATGAGAGTGTCCTCCTCGAAAGAGAGATGCAACTGCCAGGTGCCAGGTTATTGTATAGGCGGCCCTACCCGCGAACGCGCATCAGTTCCGCGCGCGCCGCCTTGATCTCGCGTTCGCGCATCGCCTGAAAACGCTCCATGTAGTCAGCCACCTTCGGCGACAATTGCCAGCGTTTATAGCGGTCCCAGGTGCGGTCGGCGCGACGGGCCTGCTCCTCGAAACTCTCGCGGTAGACGATGCGGCCCTGCTCGACCAACTTCAAGCAGAGCGGCTCGCCGAGCGGTGCTTCCGAGGCGTCGGCGACGATCAGGGTGTCGCCGCGCTCGTAAACCCGAAGATAGCCGCCCACCGACTCCTTGCCCGGCGAGTTGGAGAACTTGACATTGGGACGGTCGCCGGTGGCGCTGCGCTTGAAGGCCGCCGCCAGCGTATCGCGATGGACCAGCCGCCACCAGTAGCCGCCGGCGCCGGGAAAGAGCATCGTCGGTTCCTGACCCGTCGCCTGCCGGAAATGATCGTACACCTTGCGAACCGTCTCGGGGGTCACCTCGTCCTCGAAGACGATCTGCCGCGGCGAGAGGCCCCGGTCGCGCATCTTCTGAAAGTACAGCGCACACTGAGCGGCGATGTCGCCGGAGTCAACACGGATGCCGACCTGGTCTGTCTCGGGGTGGGCGCGGATGACTCGCAGGG
>DASPXY010000961.1:0-2626 GCA_035637055.1 Gemmataceae bacterium
GCCGGCAAGGTCTTCACCTATGAAGAGCTGATGCGTCTGGCGGAGGCGGCGCCGCCGCTGGGCAGCATCATCGATCCGGACGACGCCTCCTTCCTGCTGCCCGCGAGCATGCCGGTCGCCCTGACGGACTACTGCCGCAAGACGGGCCAGGCGATCCCCACGGATCCCGGCGCCATCATCCGCTGCGCTCTGGAGAGTTTGGCCCTCCGCTATCGTTGGGTACTGGAGCGGCTGGAGGAACTGCTGGGGCGGCGCTTGGAGCTGATCCACATCGTCGGCGGCGGTTGTCAGAATACCTTGCTGTGCCAGCTCGCCGCGGATGCGTGCAATCGGCCGGTGCTCGCTGGCCCGGTCGAGGCGACGGCCATCGGCAACGTACTGGTGCAGGGCATGGGCCTGGGGCTACTCGGCTCCTTGGGCGAGGCGCGCGAGGTCGTCCGGCGCTCGTTCGAGGTACGCTCCTACAGTCCGCGCGACCCGGAACGCTGGCAGGGCCTGTACGAGCGTTTCCTCGGCTTCCTTCGGTAACAGCGGCGAGAACCCCTCCCCCCAACCCCCTCCCCTGCAAGGAGAGGGGGAGAAGAAGCGATGCCCTTTGGCTTGCTCCCCCTCTCCTTGCAGGGGAGGGGGTTGGGGGGAGGGGTCTTCGCGGGTCCAGCCGATTTCTCCGTTTTGCGCTGGCGAAAGGGGCTCCTGACCGCTACCGTAGCAGATGGGGAAGAGTGGTGCGCCACTCTTCAACAACAAAGGAGCGTTGCCATGTCTGCGAAGCATCCGCGAGGCCCGCGCTGGACTGTTCTGGCTACCACGGTGGCCGGTCTGCTTCTGCTCGGCGGCCGCGCACAAGCCGGCGACCTCGACAAGGTGGCCGCCCAGAAGGCCGTCGCCGATATCCAGAAACGACTTGCCGAGGCGCGCAAACACGAAGCCACCGCCCCGGAGAAGGCCAAGGCCATTCTGAACATCGCCGAGTTCGACCTCGACGACGCCAAGGGGTTGAGTGCGTCCCAGCGCGCCGACCTGAAACGGCAGATTGATGACGGGCTGAAGCGCATTGCCCAGGCACCACGCGAGCGCGAGCAGCAGGCGAAGGACGCCGCCGACCGCGAGTACACCAAGCAAAAGCAGGAGGCTGGGAAACGCGAGTTCGAGCAGAAAGGCAAGGCCAGCAGCGGCGTCGGCCAGATCAACGACGCCATCAAGACCGGCAAACAAGCCCTGATGACGCACGACCAACTGAAAAAGCAAAACGAGAAAAACTTCGTCGCGATGGGAGTCGCGGATGCGAAGACCTTCGCGGGCAAGGTCGAGGAGCGCTTCACCAAGGCCTACCTCTGGCGTCTGGAGCACGGCATCGGCAGCCAGAAACTCACCCCCGCCGAGAGGGATCTCCTCAAGGCGCTCACCACGACCGTGTCGGTGGACTTCAAGAATCACACCCTCAAGCAAGTGATCGAATACCTTCAGGACAAGACTCAGGGAAAACTGAACATCTTCGTCGATGAACTCTCGCTCAAGGAGGCAGACGTCGAGTACGACACGCAGGTCACCTTCGCGGCCAAGAAGACGCAGGTGCAAACCGTCCTGAAGACGATCCTGGCAAACAACCGCCTGACCTACGTCATCAAGGAGGCAGCTGTTCACGTGATGACGCCCGCCAAGGCGAAGGACCACACGGTGCTTCGCGCTTATCCCATTTCGGATCTTCTGGGTGGCACGAACCCGCAGTTCGGCTCGTTCATTGCCCGGGCACAACAGGCACAGGCGGCGCAGGTGATCATGCAAATCATTGTGAGCCAGATCGAGCCGGCCAGCTGGCAGGTGAACGGCGGCACCGGCACCATCATGTACGAGCCGAACAGCGGGTCGCTAATCATCCGCAACACCGCGGAATGGCACTACCAGATGAGCGGTGCCTTCTACAAGTGACGGCCTTGTTTTCCGCTTGCGGGTGAGTGCTCTGCGATTCGCTCACCCCAAGCGGAAAACCGCTTCCTTCGATAGTCATCCTCGATCCGATCCGATCCGCGGTGGAACGCTGCTTCATTTCGCGGTTTTCCGCTGGCGAAACCATCCCCGCAACGCTAACGTAACAGATGGGGAGGCAGTGCGTCACTCCCAACGACCAAGGAGCGTTGCCATGTCTGTCAAGCATCTCCGGGGCTCACGCTGGATCCTCCTGACCGCCACGGTCGCCGTCGGCCTGATCCTCGTCGGTCAAAGCCCCGTCAGCGCCGATACCCTCGACGATGCCGCCGTCCGACAACAGATCGCCGCCCAGAAAGCGCTCAGCGAGATCAAAGCCAATCTCAGCCAGGCGCGCAAATTCGAGAACACCGACCCCGAGAAGGCGAAGGGCTCGCTTCGCATCGCCGAATTCCTGCTGTCGGAGGCCCAAGGACTCAGCGAACCCGAACGGGCCGACCTTACCCAGCAAATCCAGCGGGGACTGAGGCAGGTCGAGGCCGCCCTCCGCGAACGGACTCGGCAGGCCAGCGCCGCCGCCGACCTCGACGCCAAGAAGCAACAGCAGGAGGCCAGGAGGCGCGAAATGGAGATGAAGGCCAAGTACAACAGCGGCGTGGCCCAGGCGAACGACTTCATCAACAACAGCAAGACCGTCCTC
>DASPXY010000962.1:0-3532 GCA_035637055.1 Gemmataceae bacterium
CTACCGTCCCGTCGCTGGCGCTCCGGGCTTGTGTCAATCCTTCGCCGCGGCCTGATGGTCCTCGACCGTGCAGCGGACGGGAATGAGCAGCGTCTGGGCCACCGGACCGCTCAGCCGCACGCGCACGGCGCCTTCGACGTCCCTTGCCGCGAGACGCTCACGCTCGACCTCGATCCGCACCGTGGCGCAGTTCTCCGGCCCCGGCGCCCAGCGGCAACGTATCCCCACGGCGTCCGCCGTCACGTCCTGCACGATGACCTTCTCTCCCTGACGATCCGCCAGGCGCACACAGCGCGACGCGGCCATCTCTCCCGATGTCAGGCTGAACGTCACCCGTTCCGGCGTGGCCGTCAGCCGCTGCCGCGGTCGTTTGACCAGCGTGATCGGCAGCTGTAAATCGCGATAATCAGGGTCGTCCGTGTAGATAATCAGGGAATCGGTGTGGCGGCCTTCGGGGCAGTCCCCCGCCACGTCGAGCACGATCTTGCGGATCCAGTGGCCGAGGCCGTCGCGATACTGCTCGGCGAGGCGAGCGCGAAGGTGCGGCGAACTGACGGTTAGCGCCGTGACCGTCAGCGGTTGCGGACGCAGGTCGGTCAGCACGATTTCCTGGGTGAGCGGGCCATCGGCGAAGAGCGTCAGCGCCGCAGGTTGTAACGTCACCTCGGTGACGACGCGCGCAGCCACCTCCAGCGTCGCCTCGCGCTCGGCGGATCCGGCGCGATAACGCAGTTGCAGGCGCCAGCTGTGCGGCCCTGCCGACTGACCCCGTGCGTGGACTTCCAGCGGGATGACGCCGGTCTCACCGGCCTGATAGACGCGCCGCTCCAGGCTCGGCCGCAGACAGCCGCAGCCCGGCCGCACTTCAAGGATCTCGACCGCATCCGGCCCCGTGTTGACAAATCGGAAGGAATGCGCCAGTTTCGCGCCGCTGCATATCTCGCCCAGATCGGTCCTGGTGGCGGCGAAGTTGAGATCCGCCCGTGCCTCACTGCCGGCCAGGCAAACCAGGGCAGCCAGGCAACAAACCATTCGCGATCTTTGGTGATTACGGCGCATGGCGACGCCCTCTGCAGATCGGATCTGGCAACATCCACTTACGGTTAGCGCGACGAGTGCTAACCCGCAAGCGGGTATAGCCGTCCGGCGTCTGCGCTGCAAGCGGCAAACGGAGCAGGTCGCGCGCGAAAAAAGTGTACGAAACCTGCCACGCTTCGCCACTATTAACGGTAAGGGCCCAGGCCCTCGTCCTCGACCATCCCCAAATATGGACCTAACGGCATGCGCCTCACCTTACGAACTCTCCTGGCTTACCTCGACGATACCCTGGAGCCGGCCCAGGCGAAGGTGATCGGGCAGAAGGTCGCCGAAAGCGACACCGCCCAGGAACTCATCACCCGCATCAAGCAGGTCACGCGGCGGCGCCGCCTCACCACCCCGCCCGAGACCGGCCCCAACGCCAAACTCGATGCCAGCACCATCGCCGAGTATCTCGACAACACCCTCGATGCCGACCAACTCGCCGAGGTCGAGCAGATTTGCCTGGCCTCCGACGTCCACCTCGCCGAGATGGCGTCGTGCCATCAGATTCTCACGCTGGTCCTGGGCGAGCCGGTCCTCGTGCCGCCGACCGCCAAGCAACGCATGTACGGCCTGGTCAAGGGCCGCGAAGCGATCGCCTTCCGCAAACCGCCGCCGCAACCGCTCGCCCCCGACGCCGACACCGACCAACCCCTGGTCGAAGGCAAGGAGGTGGATGAAACGCTCCGTCTCGGGGTGCCCGCGCTGCGCAGCAAGGATCCCTGGGCCAATCGGATCATCCTGCTGGGCGGCGCCGTTGGCCTGGTCGCCTGCCTCGTGGTCGCGATCTTGATGCTGGTCCTGCCGGGAGGCCGCGAAGACGATCTTCCTGCCCCGCGCAAGGACGGCAACGCCCAGGCCAAGGTGGACTCCAAGAAAGGCGACGGTAGCCTGAAGAAGCCCGAAGACGGCCAGGGCAAGGACGACAAGCAGAAGCCGAAGGCCAATGGCAAGGAGGAGGTCAAGCCAGATGACAAGAAACAGCCTGACGACAAGAAGCAGGTCACCGAGGACAAGGGCAAGGAAGACAAGGGCAAGGTAGTTGACGACGGCAAGAAGATCATCGAACCGAAACTGCCGGCCGAGACGCCGCACGGCCCGCCGAGCAAGGAGGTCGTCGAGGTCGGCACCTACGAGCCGCCGAGCCGGCCGGCGACCACGGTCCTGGTACAACATCAACCGGGGGAAAAATCCGACTGGCAACGGCTGGAGCGTCAGGCGAAGGCCGTGCGTATCCTGACCGGCCGACCGCTAGTGAGCCTGCCCGGCTTTCGCAGTGTCGTCAAACTCGACAGGGGCGTCCGCCTGGCCCTGGTCGGCACCCTCCCGGAGTTTTTCCCTGGCCCCGGCTTGCGCCTCTTTGAGAGCCGCGTTGTGCTACACGCGCACGACAACTTCGACCTGGACCTGACCCTCGACCGTGGCCGCATTATTCTGACCAGCACGCGGGGTGACAAGCCGGTGCGCGTCCGTGTTCGCTTCGACAATCCCACGACACCCGAGTTGCGCGAGATGTGGGATCTGATGTTGGAGGAGAAGGGCACGGAAGTGCTCATCGATCGTTGGAGTCTCTACGTTGACGACCGCTTTTATGAGGATCGCAAGCACCCCAACCGCAAGGGGCCGCTCGCCAGTCTGGGCATGGTGGTTCTGCGTGGGGCGGTCAATCTCCGTATCGACGACGTCGCCTTTACGCTGAGCCAGCCTCCCGGACCGGCGACCATGTCCTGGAACAGCCGCAAAGGTCCGATGGGACCATTCAAGACCGAGAAGGTGCCGCCGTGGCTCACGGGCGATCTCCCTCTGTCCAACAAGGATCTGGAGGCCGTGCGCACCGAGCTGCAGGGGGCCGCCAGGCAGCTGAGCGCTGACCTGAGCGGGCGGGCACGGGAAGTGGAAATCGGCTTGACAAAGGCCCTGACGTCAGCGGACACGGGGTTGCGCAAGTTGGCGGTGCGCGCCTTCGGCGCCCTGGACATGCTGCCCCAGCTCATCGACGCGCTTGGGGACGGGAACCACCCGGACATTCGCAGGGACGCCATCGAGACGTTGCAGTTCTGGATTGCCGCCAAACGCGACAACTCTTATGAGTTGCTGGCGAAGTTGAAAGAACACCTCTACAAGCCGGTCGAGTCGGAGCGGATTGTGTCACTGCTGCACTACTTCTCCGAGGCGGATCGGGGCCGGCCGGAAACCTACAGCACGCTGATCGATCAACTCACCAATCCCAAGGTGGCCATTCGCGAACTGGCGGCGTGGCATCTCTATCAAATGGTGCCCGAGGCGCAGAAGCAAGTTCCTCCGTGGAATGCGACCGCGCCAGCGGCCGAACTGCAGCAAATTCAGGCCGCGTGGCGCCAGGTGATTCCGCGGGGAAAAATGCCGCCCGTGTCGAAAGCACCACCGCCGCCTAACAGCTGATAGAGGATAGAGGATAGAGGATAGAGGATAG
>DASPXY010000963.1:0-4063 GCA_035637055.1 Gemmataceae bacterium
AAAGGTGGTCACTGGTCCTTAATTCAATGGCAGTGGAGCCGGCGTGAGGGCGAAAGCAACCTCAGAGCTGAATGGTTACGCGTCTTTGCGTTTTAAAGGCGTCGGTTCCAACGCAAAGACGCAGAGGCGCAGAGGCGCAGAGACGCAGAGAAGACCTGGCCAAGAGGCGGTTGATTGTAAGCGGTAAGCGGGGCGCATCTATTCGGCGGGCGAGACGCGATGCTACGGTTGGGGCGTGAAACGAGATTGGAACGGAAAGCTGGCGGACCGCGGCGCCGAGCGTGTGCGGTGGGTTAAGAAGTACCGGGCAAGCGGGCTGGGTTTGAGTCAGTTTGCGCACCGGCACGGCCTGAGGCTGGGGCAACTGCATTACTGGGTCTACCAGTCGCCCAAGCCTGCCGTGAACCAGGCACTGATACCGGCGTTCCAGGAGGTTCGTCTACCCACCGCCGCGATGGCGTCGGGATCTTGGAGCGCGGAGATCGGATTGCCCAACGGCACGACGGTGCGACTGGCCCGGGAAATGGACGTGGCTGTGGCGATAGCCCTGATTGACTCCTTGCGTCGGCCATGCTCGTCGCACTGACCCCTGCCAAGCGGATCTTCGTGGCCGTAGCGCCTGTGGATCTGCGGCGCAGCTTCGACGGACTCTCGGCCCACGTCGAGGCGGTGCTCGATCAGCACGTCTTGGAGGGCGGACTTTTTGTCTTCACGAATCGGCGACGCAATCGGTTGCGCCTGCTTTGGTTTGACGGCAGTGGCCTGTGGGTGGCGACCAAACGGTTGGAGGGTGGGACGCTCAGTTGGCCGTCGAGCGAAGGCACCGTCGTGGGGCTTCGGCCGGAGCAGTTGAGCGCCTTGATCACCGGTCTGGAAGTCACGGAGAAGGCCGGCTGGTATCGCCGATAAAAAAAGATCCACTTCGGGCTGGACTCTGGCCGCGCGCTCCGCGTAAACTCTGCTCCCGTGACCCAGAGGTGCGTCATGCAGGGCCGGCGGATCGAGCCAGCCCAGTTCCTCCAAGTGCGCGATCTGGTGGCGGCCCATCCGCAGTGGAGTCGCTACCGGCTGTCGCGGGAGCTGTGTGTGCTGTGGGACTGGCGCACGCCCACCGGGCAGTGGAAGGACATGGCCGCCCGGACGCTGATGCTCAAGCTGGCCGAGCGAGGTTGGATCACCCTGCCGGAACGCCGCGCCCCTTCACCGAACCGGCATCGCCTAGCGGCACCTCCGGAGCGAGCCTGGGAGACGACGCCAATCATCGGGAACCTGTCGGATCTGGGTGCAGTGGAGATCACCGAAGTGAGTTCGCGGCTCGAAGGTCGGGCCGAGGTGCGCGCCACGCTGGCGAAGTTCCATTACCTGGGCTACCGCACTTCCGTGGGGGAGAACCTCCAGTACGTGGTGCGGGACGGTGGCGCGCGACTCCTGGCGGTTCTGGTCTTTGGCGCTCCCGCCTGGAAGTGTGCGGCGCGCGACCGGTGGATCGGGTGGAGCCCCCGCCAGCGGGAAGAACGCTTGGGACGGATCGCCAACAACAGCCGCTTCCTCATCCTTCCTTGGGCGCGGGTTCCTCATCTGGCCAGCTGGATCCTGGGGGGTGTGGCGCGGCGGATCGCGGCCGACTGGCACCATAAGTACGGCCACGCGGTCGTGATGTTGGAGACCTTCGTGGAACGGGAGCGCTTTGTCGGCACGTGCTACCGGGCCGCCAACTGGCAGGCGCTGGGAACCACGACCGGCCGCAGTCGCCAGGACCGCACCCGCAACCTGCAGGTGCCGGTGAAGGAAGTGTTCGTCTACCCGCTGCGGCGCCACTTCCGGGAGGAGTTGGTCGGATGAAGACTCCCGAGGCCGAGTTGGCGCGGTTGCGGGCCCACAACCACGCGCTGGAGGAGGAGAAGGCGCGCCTGCTCTCGCTCAATGAAGGTTTGGAGGCGCAGCTGAAGGAGACGTTGCTCGAACTGGCCGAACTCAAACGCCAACTCTTCGGCGAAAAGTCCGAAAAGCTCACCCCGGAGGAGGAAGGCCAACTGGCCGAAGTCTCCGCCGACCTCCAGGAGCAGCTCCAACGTGACCCGCCCGCCAGCGACGACGTACTGGAGGACCAATCGCAGGAGCAGCCGAAG
This sequence comes from Gemmataceae bacterium, assembly GCA_035637055.1. Lineage (GTDB taxonomy): Bacteria > Planctomycetota > Planctomycetia > Gemmatales > Gemmataceae > DASPXY01. The sequence goes on from DASPXY010000963.1 coordinate 2,130, forward strand.
GACCCGCCCAAGCGAAGGACTCCTCGGCGCCGACATCCCCTTCCCGAACACTTGGAACGACAGACCCTCGTCCTGGAGCCCGCAGGGCTCAATCCATGCCCCGACTGCGGACAGGCCCCGGAGCGTATCGGCGAGGAAACCAGCGAGGAACTCGACTACGTGCCAGCGAAAGTGGTGGTGCGCCGGACGGTGCGCCCGAAGTACGCGTGCCGTTGTGGCGGCGCAGGCGTCCACATCGCGCCCCTGCCACCGCGGCTCTTGCCCCAGAGCAAGCTGGGATTGGGCATGGCGGTGCACCTCCTCCTGGGCCGCTTCGACGACCACGTCGCCTACTACACTCTCGAGCGCATTTTCCTCGAACGTCACGCGGTGGTCATCCCCCGTCAGCAGATGGTCCAATGGGTGGCGCACATCGCCTTCCTCCTCCAACCCCTCTGCCGTTTGATGTTCGAGCACATGAAGCAGGGCGGTTATCTCCAGGTCGACGAGACCCCGGTGAAAGTCATGGACCCCGAGGTGAAGGGCAAATGCGCCCGAGGCTACCTGTGGTTCTACGCCGTCCCCGGGGGCGACGTGTTCCTCGACTTCCAGGACACCCGCGGCCGGGACGCCCCCCACGCCCAACTCGCCGACTTCTTCGGCACGATCCAGACCGACGCCTACGAGGTCTACGACTCACTCAAAAAAGTCATCGGCGACCTGGTGCGCATCGGCTGTGCCGCGCACTCGCGCCGCAAGTTCCATCGGGCAATCAAGGATGGAGACCGGCGCGCGATCTGGTTCATCGCCCAGTTCCGTCAGCTTTACCGCATCGAGCGCGAGGCCAAGAGTCTCACGCCGGAGAACCGCCACCAAATCCGGCAGCAACAGGCCGCCCAGATCTGGGTCGGCCTCCATGCACACGCTCAGGCGCTCCAACCCGAACTCTTGCCCAAGAGCAGCCTTGGCAAGGCGGTCAGCTACTTCCTCAACGAGTACGACGCGCTCACCGGCTACCTGAAGTCCGGGACCTACGAAATCGACAATAATCTCGTCGAAAACTCGATCCGCGTTCCCGCCGTTGGTCGCCGCCGCTGGCTCTTCATCGGGCATCCCGACGCCGGTTGGCGCAGTGCTGTGATCTACTCCCTCATCGTCAGTTGCCGCCGTCGCGGGATCAATCCCCAGGAATACCTGACCGATGTCCTGCAGCGCTTGCCATCGATGAATATCACACAAATTGCCCAACTGCTGCCGGAACACTGGAAGCCGGCGGCAAAAGCCAGTTGATTGTTGCCGGCTCGCCTTGCGGCAATTGACCGCCAGAGGCGGGAAGGCATAGGCTAGGTCGATCAATGGACACGGCCAAACACACTGCCGATCAGTCAACCTTTGAAGCACTCTGGCCCTCCGATCTGTTCACTCAGGGCATTGGCTGGGTAATCTTGGCCCGTTTCAAACCAAATGGGCGCCGAGTGGAAGCTGGCGTATTCCTGGTGGATGTCTTCTGCCTCGGCGTCAAACTGGCGGTTTTTGAAGCAGGCGAGCCTGCCGATTATCAGCAGCGCATCCGCAACTACTATGTCGACGAATTTCCGATGGTCGCGACCGCGCCGTGCTCTGCGCGCAAGCTGCTGGAGCAGGCTGTCGAATACGCCGGTCGGATCGGTTTTGCTCCCCATCCCGACTACCGAAAAGCCTTGCGGCCATTTCAAGGTCTACAAGCGGCTCAATGCAGTGAGGAATTTGCTTTTGGTCATCGAGGCAAGCCCTTTTATCGTCGCGGTCCTCGGGAAACCGAAGCCCAGGCCCGGCAAATCGTCTCCCGGCTCCAGCAGCGCTGCGGCCCCGGCAACTTTGACTACCTGGTAATGCTCGGAGACGCCGCTGACATCAACCGCGCTTTCGATCAGTAAGCAACCTTCCCGGCACCGCTGCCCTGTAGCTTACTTAAC
>DASPXY010000964.1:0-2907 GCA_035637055.1 Gemmataceae bacterium
TGCCCGCTCCCTCGGCAGCCATCTCGTATCGTATGTTTCTCACCTCAAAAGTAAACTTCTTGTCCTGGCGCGGCGCCTCAATGCCGATGCCGCTCCAGGTGGCGGTCCAGCCGAAGCCGCCGACGAGGCGACGGAAATCGCAGGGGGCAGCAAGGCGGCACTCGAAGAACTGCCAGTCCGGGGTGAGTCGCTTGGTACCGAGTTGGGTCAGCGACACCGAGTCGCCATAAGGCGCCCCGGCCTTCACCCAGTCGCCCCTGGCGTCTCTCTCAGCGCCACTGCACGCCCCCACGGACGAAGCGAACGTGGAACGGCTTGCCAACATAGCGGGCCTCCCATTTGACCACTGCCGGCGCCGGCTTGCGGAGATCGTAGCCGCCGTCCTCGCTCGCTCCGACCGGCGCGTCGCCGCTGAAGTGGCCGCGGCTTACCTGCCGCGCGTCAAGGGCCTCCTCGCGCGAGGGCCCCGGTCGGACTGGGGCAGGGAGATCCGCGTCGCGGTCAAGGAGGGCGAGACAGGCTCGCCCACCCGTGAAGAGATCATCGACCTGGCCCGGCGGTCGCACGGCGTCCAGCCTCCCGACCTGCTCGCGCTCTGCACAGCGCCGAACACCCTGCGCGGACAGTTCGCGGCCGAGTTGAACGCCGAGTGCAGGCGGTTGCAGGAGACGGCGGAGTTGCTCGGCGCTGTGAGCGCCGGCCGCGAGCTGGCGCGGCGTGAGCCGCTCCTTGAGGCAACGCACCCGGATGACGTGCTCGAAGAACTGGCGGACCTGGCCTTGCGCGGTACCGACGTGACCGAGGCAGTGCGGCTGCTGAGTTCGTGCGTGCGCTGCGTCGCGCTGGCCGGTCTGGCGGAAATCACCGGAGCGCCCGAGCCACGGGCTGCAAGCGTCGCGGCGCGAATCGCGACGAAGTCTTCCTCGATGCCCTGGACGCGCGGCGGTTGGGGTAGCGGGTGTTGTGCTGGAACCCGCACCTGCCGATCTGCTTGCGGTTGGTCGAGCGGCTGCGGTGCTGACGACGTGGCCCTGGAAGTCGGCGTCCGCAGGCGCCGCTCCGTGCTGGCTGCAAACGCGCTCCCGCAGGCAGGCCAACGAGGCATGCCGAGGCCCACAACACGCTGCCGAAACACTGCCCCGCGGAGGCAGCACAGAAACGGTCCGTACCCGTTGGGAGGGGCGGAAACCAAGTCCCGGCCCAGGAAACCTCGCGTGTTTAAGGGCTAGAGCTGGCGAGGGAACTTGGACTTGCCGGAGGGGGAAGCCGCCGGGCGGTCGCGGCGTCTTGGCAGAAACCGTGCCGGAGTTGCTCGTCCGTCAGGTCCGGCGCCAACCTGCAAGGCAAGAGTTTCAAACCGCTCCCGCAGGTCCGTGGTCGTTCCCACATTGCCCCGCGTGAGCGCTCGTTGTATCATGCAGCAGACAAATCCGCGGCCCAAGGACAGGGAGACTTAGCCATGCGACTCAGCGAGCAGGAAATTCAACGGTGCAGGGCACTTGTCGAAGCGGCATTCCCGCGATTCGGTCATTGGGAATCGGTGAACGAACGCAACGCGAGCTATTCCGGATTCTGCGTTTGGGGACAATATACTCTGAAGCCGGAGCCACCATCATCGGCTCCAAGTTTTTTCGTGACGTTCGACACCTACAAGGAGGAGTGGAGGGGCCATCTGACCGTCGGGAAGCATTGCTATTTTTGGTCCAGCGCTGACGTGGGTGATGCCCATTTGCTCGCCACCGCGCCCTGCGTCACTTTGGATGAGGCCATCACTGCCTTGAAAAGGCGGATCGCGGTTTTGGTTGCCGCGTTGTTGGGGTCGGATGGCTAACTCGCTGAGGTCGTTGACTGGCCCAACGACAGGCCAGCCCCCTCTACGGTCTGCGGATCTTGCCCTTGCCGAAAGGGAAACTGCCGGGAGGCGGGCGCGGCGTCTTGGGAGCTGGCGTGCCGGCGGCGGTGTACCCCACATACGATTCGGCCTCGTTGACCAACTGCGCGAAGCCGGGGTGTTTTTGCAGGTAACCGTTGAGGATGCTCACCCGGTTGTCCTTGGTCTTCGGGTTGAACAACTCCTTGAACTTGTCCTGCGCCGCGCTATGGTGATCTTTCGCCGCATCCACGACGGCCAGCCCGAGCCGGCCGACGAGGTAATAGGCCGATGGCGAGCGGCGGTCAGCCGTCATGCGCTTGAAGAGCGTCTCCGCTTCCCCAACCTTCTTCTCCTCCAGGTAGAAGACGCCGAGATCGATGCAGGGATCGACGCCGCTGGGATTCGGCAATTTCTCCGTCAGATGCGGCTCGGCCAGCTTCTGCAGCGCCTCCTCGTGCTCTTTCTTTTTGAGCGCCTCCTCGCGTTGCTTGGCCGCCTCGGCCAACTTGATCTTCTCTGCCTCGCGCTCCTTGGCTGCATCGTCGGGCCCGGAGCCATCCGGACCGCTCGCAGCCAGGACGATCACCAGGACCACGAGCATCAGTGCCCCGGCCCCTGCCAGCGCCAGGATCCAGGGACGCGCCGCCAACCGCTGCCACAGGGAGGGGGAAGCAGGCAAAGCCTCCTCCTCGGTGGTATCGTCGGCGCTGGGAACCGCCTGAATGGCGACCGTCGCATCGCCCAGCGCCTCGCGCGCCTTGGCGAGATCCTTGAGCAGTTCCCGCGCGGAGGCGTAACGCTCCCCGGGATCTTTCGCCAGCATCTTATGCACGATGGCGCACACCGCCGGCGGCAGGCCCGGGCGGAGCGTTTCCAGGGGGGCCGGCTCCTCGCGCACGTGCTTGAGCCCAATCTCGAAAGCAGTGTTGCCGTTGAAGGGCGGCTGCCCCGTCAGCATCTCATAGCAGGTGATGCCGAGCGAGTAGATGTCGGTGCGCTGATCGACCGGCTTGCCTTGCAGCTGCTCCGGGCTG
>DASPXY010000965.1:0-3568 GCA_035637055.1 Gemmataceae bacterium
AGGCAGCCGGGGAGATGAGGTCCTGGGGCAGGCCCTGGCGGATGCTTACCAAACGCTGGATGCTGCGGGCGATCACCGCCTCCGGATCGCCAACGGCTCGCCAGCCGTCCTCGGCGATCAGTTGGGCCGAGGAGATCAGTCGGCGGAAGACGGCATAGCGGGTGACGATGGCGGCGTAATGTGCGGCGTGAGCGGCGGATGGGACCGCCAGGTTGACCTCCGCCAGAAATTGCAGGGCCGCTCCCGCAGCCATCGATCCCTGCGCCGCCATCTCCTCAGTGAGCGTGGTGTAGTCGGGCGGGACCTGGCGGCGAGCCAGCGACACCGCCGCGGCAAACGCGGCCCGGTGGGGTGCACTGCTGAAATCATCCGCACTCAGTTGCACCACCAGGTCGCCCAGTACGCGCGGAGTTTTCAGCAACGAGCCGATGACGGCGTCCTCCGCTTGCACACTGCTCGGAGGTCGGCTCGGGTCGCGAGTGTCGTCGGATGTCGCGGTCACGTCGTCCAGCATCAGTCCGTCAGTCCCTCTCCTGTAACCAGCCGTAGCCCGCCAAGACGCGGAGCGGTACTTCGCCGCTTGGCTCGCCAGCCAAGCCGTTCGCGTTCGAAGCTTCTGAGATCCACGGGCGCCAGGCGCCCGCCAACAGCGGCCATCTCGCGGGCGTAGGCTGCCGCGTCATCGGGTGTGGCGCCGGCTTCGACAAGTTGCCGGGCGATAGCCAGGTCGCGCCGACGCATGGTCGCGGTCGTGGCCTCGGCGTCAGCATTCAGGCCGCGGTAGAAGGCGTCAATCAGCATCCGAGCGAGCGCGTCGAGATCGCCGCTGGATTTGCTCGATGCTCCCTCGATGTTGGCTACACCATCTTCCCCGTGCTGCTGCTGCTGCGGCACGGCGGATTCGACGGGCGGGGGGTTGGGGGGAAAGTTCCGGTTCCGGTGAGTATTCACGTGACCGGGCTCTTCCCTCCCGCCGGCGACCCCCATGGCTCCCACCGGTGACCCCCTTGGGGGTCGTGGAAGACCCCCACCCCCCGACGCCTTCTCGTTGATTGAGACCTGGGGGTCGCCGGTGACCCCCACCCCCTGAAGCGCCGCCAGAGCGTGCGCGGGCACATACTTGAGCTCCTCGAGCTCGCGGGCGACGTGTGCCGGCTGAGCCCATGGAACATGCAGCACGTACACGTTGCTGGTGTTGCGGTCGGTGCCGACGCGCCGCTCGACGATCGTCACCAAGGGCAGTTTCGGCTTGCCGACCTCGTCGTGGTCGCTGGCCAACCAGTGCAAATGCCGGCGCACCATCTTTTCGCCGAGGCCGGTCTTGCGGCGCACTTCGGCCTGGCCAGGAAAGCAGACGCCATTGTCCGTGGCGCGGTTCGCCAGCCACAGCAGGATCAGCCGGCGCTGGGGAATCAGGTCGCCCACGTCCCAGACCCAGCCCTGAACCTTGTCGCTCATGGCTGCATGCCCGTCGCCAGGGAGGAGCATGCTGCCAGATGAGCGAACCCGTCAGACCAGCTATGTCGTTCTTGACTTCCAAACATGACGCACCTGTTGACAGCCCGGCAGCCCAGGTGCGACCATTGGAGTGCCTCTTACTAAGGCTCCGTGGCTTCACCGGCTGCGGACAAAAAAGTTCCCCTCCCCTTCAAGAGGGGCCATATGAATGAACATCGAACGCTCCGAGCCCACCAAGCACGGGGCGTTTTCATTTGCCCCTCGCCCCGACAGTCACCAGCTAACGGGACCTGCGACTGCGCCCTCAGTCACCAGCTACGGGCGCGACCGCGTCTTCTGCTTGGAAGCTCCTTGCGTTCAGAGCCAAGGTAGCACAGACGTGCTGACTGAAAAAGCACCTCCGGCCTCTGACCACGCTGTCCTCGTTCAGCGGACGAGTTCAAAGATGCTGGCTGCCGGCGGGTGACGCGCCGGGCGTTGAAGCCCAGCGCATCCCGCTGTGATCCAAGCGTGATGGGCAGTGACGGTATGCCGACGCTCGCACGCGGCAGACTCGGCATGGCGAAGATACTCTTCGCATCGAACAGCCGGTGTCTTTTCCACCCACGCCGCGGCGCGCAAGCCTGGCCGTACCACTCGGCCTACCCGACATCGAGGCCGAGCCTTACGGGGCACGCTCCGTTGCAGGCGTCGCGGTTGGCGACCTCCTGATGCGGTATGTCCCGGCACTCGCCCGCGGCGAGCTCGAGATCGTAGCGATCGCACGCCGACCCAACCTGCTTACGAAGGTTGCGGTGCGCCGGCACGCGGGAGCGCGGCTCGACCGTCGTCCGATCAGCCTGGTGCTCGGGATTGGTGCAGACTACGTGCGCCGTGTGCGGTCCGAGATCGGGGGCGAGCCCGTCCATATCGTTCAGTGGCATGGCGATCCCGCTCGCTATATCTCCGACGCGCTCGGCGCGGGCTACGTGCCGCCCATGAACCTCCTGGACGCGTCGCGCCGCGCGGAGGTGCTCCTCGGCGAGATCGACTATCGCGGGATCCCCGGTCCCAAAGCCCTGAACCTCCTGCTTGCCGGCGCGCTGACCGGATGGCATATTCGCCTGAAGCGTATTGCTACATCGCCCGCCTGGCGCACCCTTGACGCCGCCCGCGCCACAGGACGGTCAGTACCGGCCGAGGTCACGGCCCGCGTGCCCAAGGGTCTCGCGTTGACCGTCTACGGTTTGCATGCCCTGCTGCCGACGGGGCGGATCCTAGGGATTCGCCGCGGAACACCAGCCAATGAGGTCGACACCGTGCTTCGCGAACATCTCGGGAAGACGCTCCAGGTCGGTGTGCTGCGCCTCGACGCTGACGCTGGGCACATCTTCGTCTCCGAACGTGTGCCGGCTGGCCGCCAGCTTTCCCTGCCAATCTTTGAGCAGGGCTCGTGATCACGTGCCGCAGAATGCAGTCGCATCGTTGCGTGCCTACGTGAAATCTGAACGGAACGTGAGCGCGATATGTCGCCCAGCTTTTGGGTCGACAGCAGTTGTCGGCGCGACGCCCGGCGCGATTGGCGATGTCCCTCCGCGGGTGGCCAGGGCCGAAAGTGGCGCCGCGCAAACAGCCACCAGCCATCGACCTTGACCACCTCATCGTAGTAGTAGCCGAGGCTGCCGGTCGTGAAGACCCCGGTTTCGTCCACTCGGTGCGCCGCAAAGTAGGACTCGATGAAGTTGAACAGGAATGCGTGCGGGTTCTTCCCGATCGCTGGGTTGGCGGCGAACGCGAGGTCGTTCCGGAAGTAGATCGCCCGGTCGGTGAGTGCCCCGCCCTCAGGATCGCGGTGGTTGTCGGGTTCGGTGCGCCGACAATCTCGACCTACGCCCGCAGCCGTCGCCACTCCCGCCAGTCCGTGCCTCGTGGGCGACCTTCTTGCATGCCTCGCTCGCTGCACATTCCGGGCCTTTAGACTCTCACCCGGAGACTTTTATATCTGCAGTCTTGAGCTTCGCGACGCGAACGCAGTTCGCCGCGTGTAAGTGGCTCGGCCAGATCGAACGAGTAGCGTCCAAGCAGGTTCACGTGCTGGAAGCCAAGCGGCCAGACCCGCTCAACGTCCGCC
>DASPXY010000966.1:0-3203 GCA_035637055.1 Gemmataceae bacterium
TGGATGACCTGCTGAAGGCCCTGTCCCCGGAGGACCGCGAAGCGCTCGCACGACGGCTGAAAACCAATGGCTCGGGGTCGAACCCCGAGCCCGGATGAGCAAGGACGTGCCGGCACTAACCAGCCTGACCTGCGACGTACGGCAGCACGTACGGGCCCTTCGGGATCACCGCCACGCGCGCCGCCGGCCCGTACTCTTGCAAACACTCCGCCACCGCCTGCTCCACTGTCGCCGCCGGTTCGACGTGACAGCGCCGCAGCGTCTCCGCGGGGATGCCATCGCTGACGATCTTCACACGGCAGCGCTCGATGACCTTGGCCAATTCCTCGAGTTGCCACTGATCCATCATGAAATAATCCTTACCCAAAATGCGCTTTTTAAACTCCTTGAGGTCCGGATTATCTGCGATGAGGTGCTGAAACTCGGGACTACCTAGGCCCTCGCTCAGGCTCGCCGCCAGGACGATCGTGCCACCCTGCTTGACGATCGGCAGTGCGCCCGTCATCCCTTTGACCGCCTGATAGTAGGTCGTGTCGAGTGGATAGCCGGCGCAGCTGGTCACGACCACGTCGCACAGCTGCGGCACCGGCACGCGCACGACGTTCTCGACGAAGCGAACTCCCTCTTCCCAGGCACGCTCCATGTGGCCGGCGCCGACCCAGGTGATCCGCCGCTGTCCGTCCAGGCAAACATTGACAATGAAATCGCAACCGGCCATCCAGGCGATGCGGGTGTTCTCCTCGTGGACGGGGTTGCCCGCGACGACGCCGCAGTCGGCCTTGGGGTGTTCGAGGAAGCGCGGGCCGTGCCAGACCTTGACGGTTTCCAACGCGGCGATGCCGGGGCAGATGACCTTGCGGCCGCCGCTGTAGCCGGCCATCAGGTGCGGCTCGATCAGGCCGGTTGTGATCTTGAGGTCGGCACGTACATAACGACTGTCGAGATAGACCGGCACGCCGCGCGGCGTGGTGCCGAGGTAATCGTGCTCCGCCAGGATTTTCCCGTGGTGGTTCTCGACCCGATAGTTGGCGACGACCTCGCGGCCAAGCATCTCCTCCAGTTCGGCGCCTTCGTTGGGCCGGTGCAGGCCGGTGGCGACGAGGATGAGGATGTTGTCCCGGGCGATCCCCTGCTCCTCCAGGGTCCGCAGCAGCGGCGGCAGGAGGATACGGTTCGGGACGGGGCGCGTGATGTCGCAAACAAGGATGCAGGCGTTCTTGCGGCCGCGGGCGACGGTCGCCAGCGGCGGCGTGCCGATGGGATGAGTCAGGGCGCGGGCGACCGCGGCGGCAGGATCGGCCAGAGGCGGCGCGGGACGAATGGCCAGCGGGCCGACAATCCGGTGATCGGGGAGTTCCACGCTCAGGCCGGTACGGCCGTAGTCGAGAGTGATGCGCATGGTGCAAGGACGCGGAGGGAGCAAGGCAGTTCAGAAAGCCACGATGCTCATTATCGGACTTCCCACCGCCGCTTTCCACGGCGAAAGGACTTCGCGGCTGCGTTGTCGCAAACCCCTCCCCCCAACCCCCTCCCCGCAACGGAGAGGGGGAGCAAGACAAACCGCCCTTCTTCTCCCCCTCTCCTGTTAGGGGAGGGGGTTGGGGGGAGGGGTTTGCGACAGAGCACTTCGCGGCGCTTTTCCGTTCCTGGCCTGCGCTGCTCCTTGCTGGCGTGTCGAAGCCTCCGAGTTGGTTTCTCTTTCTGGGGACAGACGCTTCCGACAGCCCACGGCCCCGACGGCATGGGAGTTGCGGCGAAGTCATCAGGCCCCATCTCCCCAGGCCAACTCGAAAACACCCGATTCTGTGTCGCCCTTGCCCCAATCGGCCGCTCGCGCACCACGAACGGCTTCTGCAAGGTTGACCATGCGACTGCTCGTTGCCGAAGACCATGTCCACCTCGGGCAAATGCTCAAAGACATGCTCCACGCATGGGGGTACGACCCCATCGTCGTCAATGATGGGCTGGCTGCCCTGGACATCCTCCAGGGCGCCAACGCTCCGCGCCTGGCCCTGCTCGACTGGATCATGCCTGGTCTTGATGGGATTCAGGTCTGCCGCGAGGTCCGCAAGGACATCGGCCGGCCTTATACCTATCTCGTCCTGGTGACTGGCCAGGGCGGCAAACAAGAAATGCTCGATGGCCTGGAGGCGGGCGCCGACGATTACCTCGTCAAGCCGATCGACGCTCACGAACTCAAGGCCCGCCTGAACACCGCCAAGCGCATCCTGACCCTTCAAGAGCAACTGCTCCAAATCCAGCAGCTCCTGCGCGAACAGGCGACGCGCGACGGCCTGACCGGCGTGTGGAACCGGGTGATGATCCTCGACATCCTCACGCGCGAGATGACCCGTAGCCAGCGCGAACGCCACCCGTTAGGCGTGATCATGGCCGACATCGACCACTTCAAACTCGTCAACGACACGCACGGCCACCTGATCGGCGATGAGGTGTTGCGGCAAGTGGCCCAGCGACTGCTCGCCGTGCTGCGACCGTACGACACGGTGGGGCGCTACGGCGGGGAGGAGTTCCTGATCGTGCTGCCGGGGTGCGATCTGGAGACGACCATGACGCTCGCTGAACGGCTCCGCCGGAGTGTCGCCGCAGAGCCGGTGACCTGGGAAGGGGGATGTGTCCACGTCACACTCAGCCTGGGGGTCGATGCGTGGGATCGTGAGGGCGGGAACCTGGCCGCCCTGTTGGGCAGCGCGGACGAAGCTCTCTACCACGCCAAGCACGCCGGGCGCAACCGCGTCCGGCGCCAACGAAACTGCGTCAGCGTTCCGGAGGAGATGCCTGACTGACGGAAGGCTGGGAAATCCACCTCACCCCAGCGGGAACTCCTCTTCCTCAAGGCGAGGGTGCGTGCCCTCCTGAGAGGATTGCTCGTCCACCAGGAGTTGCTCAAGGGTTTTCGCCGGGAGATCCCGCGGGTAGCGGTTGTGCAAGTCGAGCAGTCGCCGGAGCGTTCCCTCGGTCAGGGACCGCGCGGCATCGAGCACCTGGAAGTAACTCTCGACCGTCATCGGGAAGCTGAGTTCGTTGTCCACGGTTGTTCCCTGCCCAGTTGCGAGGGCGGGAACATGCAAACGGAATGCCTGCGCCGGGGGATCGCGTTGGCGTGGATTGGCAAGCGGGGCCGCAAATGCCGCAGAAGGAGCAAAGGAAGACAGGCCAGAGTTTCCGCTCCTGGTGCTACTCGG
>DASPXY010000967.1:0-3560 GCA_035637055.1 Gemmataceae bacterium
AGGCCCGGTTGTTGGCATTCGTGTACCCGGAACTGCCGCCGGTGAACTGCCACAGGTTGTAGAGGGGGGCCTGTTCGATATAGGGCAGAATGTGGACCATCCAGGAACTGCCCCAACCGCCGCCACTACCCCAGGGCACCCCGTCCGTGGTGCAACCTGGCGGGATCACCTTCTTGTTGTCGTGGTAGTTGTGGATCGCCAGGGCGATTTGTTTCAGGTTGTTCTGGCAGGTGGAGCGGTTGGCCGCCTCACGTACCTGCTGGACGGCAGGCACGAGCAAGCCGATGAGGATGGCGATGATGGCAATTACCACCAACAACTCGATCAGCGTGAAGCCGTGTTTGCGTTTGGAGTGGGAGAGTCTCACGACAGCACCTCGGGAAAAAGAAAGTAAGGAGGGACAAGTCCCGTAGGGGACGGCCGGGCGAACTATTATTATAAGGATAGGATTAAAGAATGATGAGGATTTTATGAGCCACGAAAAAACAACCGCTGAGTCGCTGCCTTGGGCTTGCCCGCTCTTCGTCCCGGCTAGAGGACAGCCCACCGCCGCAAACCCTTGTGGGTGAATTGTTTCCTTGATCCTGGAGGCCCGAAGGACCGCGCTGCCGTGCCGGGACGTTCTACCCTTATTCAACCCGGCATTGCTCCGAAGGTTTCGGTGCCGGCACGGCCAGCGGGTGCATCAGTCCTTCGGCGACGTCCAGCGCCAGTTCGCTGTAGTGCAGCGCCCCACACAGGTACAGCCACAGGGCATTCAGCATCGCCGACGCGGTCGCCCGAGGTTCAAACCGTTCAGTCCTGGCACAACAAGCCAGACACGCGCCCAAAGTCACGCAGGTTGCGCGTCACGACGATGGCATTGTTCTCCAAGGCACTCGCTGCAATCTTGAGATCATTACTGCCGACGTTGAGGCGCTGCCGAACGAGGGTCGCATGTCGGCTCAGGGCCGCCTGGGAAAGCGGCAACACGCGCCAGCCGGACAAGGCTTCGACGGTCAGGGCCATGCGGCAATACACCTGTTCGCGCCGGGCGTCGTCTTTGGCCTGGTGGAGTGCTCGTTGCCACCCTGTCAATTGTTCTTCGACGGTGATGACGCTAATGGCCAGTTGGTCCGCGAGGTGCCGCGCGACGTTCTGCAGAACTGGCGGGTAGCCCATCTGGTAGAGCGTGAGATGATCCGTGTCGAGCAGGAAGAGACTCACGCTGAGGTCTCCCCCTGGTCCGGAGCAGGTTCCAGTCGCTGGCGGTCGGCGACGTCGCATTCCGCGCGGTATCGATCCACAAACTGAAGCCATTCCCGAGTCAACTCGTCGTCGGGAAGCCAACCGCCTTGCGATCCGCTTCTGGCCGCGACCGGAACAGTAAGCGTGCGGAGTTCCATCCCCTGTTGCAACCGCCGATGCACTAACGCCGCAAGTTGTCGATGGGCTTCTTCCGCAGTAGCTGCGGCCGCCGACAGCTGGAAGGGCGCCGCCAGGTGTGCCGTGAATCCACTCCGATCCGGTAACGGTTCGATCACCACAGGGAGTTCCATTTTGCCTTCCTCACACCGACTGCAAGCACCAGGTCACCGCGGCTGAGGTGTATTGTATCACCATCCGCTCCGCGGTGCCGCATCATCCGGCGGCGAGTTGCGGCGCCGGTATTGCCAGCGGGTGCATCAGTCCTTCGGCGACGTCCAGCGCCAGTTCGCTGTAGTGCAGCGCCCCACACAGGTACAGCCACAGGGCGTTGAGCATCGCCGACGCCGTCGCCAGGTTCGTGAACAAGATCTGCGGCACCGATTTCACCAACTCCGTGCAGCTCAGGTCCGTCGGCAACTTGTCCGCGGGCTGCGCGATCTCCGGATGGTAGCGCGCGAGGGACGGGCTCGCCTCGACCCCGCCGCGCTTCAGGTATAGCTGCACGTTGCCGTAGGTGCCGCGCAGCACCCGACCCGAACTGTCGGCGCCGATGCCGTCGTTGCCACCCGAGATGAGGCACACATCGCCAAGGTTCGCAAAGCAGAAATCGTTGACGAGCTTCCGCGTCGCGTGGTTATCGACCGCCAGCAGGACAATATCGCCTTCGTGAATCAGGCGCGGCGCATTCTCCGGCGTGATGAATTCCGGCACCGCGACGAGCGACAATTGCGAGTCCTTGAACCGGTCAAGAAGGTCGGCCCGCGTCACCTCCGCCTTGTTGCCGTGGCCGGAAAAGTACATGCGGCTCGCGTTGGACGCCTCGAACTGGTCGCCGTCGATCAGCACCAGCCGCACCGCCTGATCGAACGACGCCAGGAACATCGCCCCATAGCGCGCGACAATGCCGCCGACCCCGCCCAGGCCGATCACCTTGACCGAGCAGGGGTCGGGGAGGCGCGGTTGGAGCACCTGGTCGGCGCGGAGTTTTGGGATCGTGTTCATGCGTCGCCTCCTGTGTCGTGGCCGGCGCCGTTGCGCTCGTTGGTTTCCCGCGGCACGATGGCCTCGGGCTGCTTGTCGTCGCGCCGGATCGCGGTGCCGCTCGACCACGACGAGGAGCCCCAACTCTTCTTGGAGGAATACGGCTCGACCTTGATCCGCTCCAGCCATGCCGACGGGAAGCGCAGGCGGCGCTGACGATAGCCCGCGATGATCGCGCTCGGATCGACACGAAAGCGGGTGCCATCGACGACCGCGGCAATGTGAATGTCCGGCGGCTCGCGGCTGATGCGGCCGATGACGATGTGTAGCCCGGCGCGGTGCGTCTCGTCGTCCTTGTCGGTGCCGGAGGCGTAGGCCGGCTCGTCAACGTGACTGTGGACGTCGCCGATGATCGTCCAGCCGGCGGGCAGGTCGGTCGGCACCTGGTAATGCAGGCCGATCGGGTAGACGTCGCCCCACCAGTTGCGGCTGACCGTCGCGGTCTGCTCGGGCACGACCAGGCGCAGCCGCCTGACGCTGGCGTCCCAGGCGAGCAGGACGGCGGCCTCACTGTGGTACAGCTCGGCGACGCGAGCGAAGAAGCCGACGATCGTCTCGAAGCGGCGACGCGGAATTTTCGGGTAATGCAGCTCGGCAAAGGTGGTTTGCTCGGCCAGTTCGCTCGGCCAGGAGCCAGCCGGCACGCAGCTGCGGAAGAAGGGATGGTTGCGGCACAGGAACAGGCCGTTCGCCGCCAGGACGTGGAAGACCTTCTCGCCGTCGGGCCAGGGCATGTCCTTGCCGGTCTTGACGTAGATCGGTGTCACCAGGGTGTCATCGGGGTGTTTCATGGATTCCGCTCCTGTTTGTGGTTGCGCGCTGCCCGTGGCGACAAGCAGCCTTGCTTGTCGCGGTGCGAGGAGCGACAAGCAAGGCTGCTTGTCGCCACGGGCAGCGCGCTAGGTCTTCGCAGAGTGATTGAAGATCAGCCGGGCGACGTCGCGCGACGACGTGACCGTTGCCTTCGATGCCTTGAGATTGTCGAAGATGCGCGCGGCTACCTGCTTCAAACTGAGGCCGGTCTTCAGCCACGGCACTTCCAGCACGAACAGCGGATCCTTCGCCGTGACCTCCTGCCATTTGTCTACCGTCGCGATCCGCTTATCGACCAT
>DASPXY010000968.1:0-11500 GCA_035637055.1 Gemmataceae bacterium
GCGGAGGACTACACCAGTGCCAGGGCGTACCAGGCAGCGCAGATCCTGCTTGTGTCCGTGACCATCCAGCCCGACCCCGCCGATGCGAGCCTGAGCGCCCTGGTCGTCGAGGGGACCCTGAACGGCGAAACCATCGTGCTCAGCCCGGGGACTGGCAACGGGGTGGCCCTGAGTTACAACGGCACATCGGTGGGGACCATTACCGCCCCCGGCGGGGCTGCCTTCGGCCACCTCCTCATTTATGGCTACGCGAGTAATGACACGATCCGGCTGACCGGCGGCCTGACCGTGCCGGCCCTGCTCTTCGGCGGCGACGGCAACGATACCATCGACGCCAGCGGCAGCAGCGCCAACAACGTCCTAGTGGGCGGGGCGGGGGCTGATGCCCTCAGCGGGGGCAGCGGCCGCGACCTGCTGATCGGCGGTCTCGGGGCCGATACCCTCCGAGGCGGTGGCGGCGATGACATCTTGATCGGCGGCTACACCGATCACGACGCCAACGTCCAGGCGCTGCTGGCGATCGTCAAGGAGTGGGGCCGCACCGACGCCGATTACAACACCCGTGTCAAGCACGTCAACGGCAGTCTCAGCGGTGGTTGGAACGTCATCGGTACGACTCGGATCCTGCTCACTGCCTCGACCGTCCACACCGCCGGGACCGTCGATGACGACAACGCAGTTGATAACCTCTACGGCGACGCCGGCACGGATTGGTTCTTCGCCAGGAAGAAGGGCTCCAGGAGGGATAGGGTGAACGACCTGGGCACCGGCGAGGTGTTCAGCGAAGTCTCGTAGCGGCAGAAGGCAAAAGGAAAAAGTAAGAGAGGATCGCCTGTGTCTTCTTTTTTCCTTTGTCCTTTTGCCTTTTTCCTTGATTGAAAGGAGAGAAGCATGTCTGCCATCGCAGCTGCGCCACCGAGCGCATCCCAAAGCGACACCTTGGCTGCTGCCAGGGCCGTCCCTTTCCACTACATGCAGACGGAGAGCTTCGTCACGCTGTTGCAGCGCCTCGGGGCCTCGCTGCTGGTGACGACCTACCAGGCCAACAAGCTGCTCGTGGCCCGCGCGGCCGGGAAGGGGCTGTCGCTGCTGGTCCGCACCTTCGACCAGCCGATGGGCCTGGCCGTGGATGCGCGGCGCCTGACGCTCGGCACCCGCACGCAGATCTGGGTTCTCCGCAACGCCCCGGACATCGCCCCGCGCATCGAGCCCGCCGGCCAGCACGATGCCTGCTATCTGCCGCGCTCCTGTCATGTCACGGGCGACATCCGTGGCCACGAAATTGCCTGGGCTGGCGAGGAATTGTGGATCGTTAATACCCGTTTCTCCTGCCTCTGCTCCCTCCATCCCGACTATAGTTTCGTGCCGCGCTGGCAACCGCCGTTCGTCACCGCCCTGGCTGCCGAGGACCGCTGCCACCTCAACGGCCTGGCCATCGTTGACGGCCGGCCCAAGTACGTCACCGCCCTGGGCGAGTCGGACACAGCCGGCGGGTGGCGGGCGAACAAGCCTCAGGGCGGATGCTTGATGGAAGTCAGTAGCGGGCAAGTGATCAGCCGCGGCCTGTCGATGCCGCACTCGCCGCGCCTGCACGACGGCCGGCTCTGGTTGCTGGAATCCGGGACCGGGCAACTCGTGCTCGTCGATCCCGCCACCGGCTGCCGGCAGCGGATAGCCGAGCTGCCCGGCTTTGCCCGCGGCCTGGCGCTTTCCGGACCGTATGCCTTTGTCGGCCTGTCGAAGATTCGACCAACGTCCGCGATGGACGGCGTGCCCCTGGCCCAGCGGCGCGAGCAGTTGAAATGCGGCGTGGCGGTGGTGGACCTGCGCAGCGGCCAGGTCATTGCATTCCTGGAGTTCCAGACCGCTGTGGAAGAGATCTTCGACGTGCAACTCTTGCCCGGACTGCGCTTTCCGGAGGTGATCGGATTCCAGCAAGAAACGATCCAGCACACGTTTGTCGTTCCACCCGTACGACCTGACCGGTAACAAGCGGTGACGAGGTCGTTCCGCGTCGTGGGCGGCACGGCAAAGACGAGCAACGGGGATTATCCCGGCGAGACAATGAAGACGATCACGATCGAAGTCAGGGGCGACCGAAAGAAGGGGGCCGATGCGACGTGTTCCTGGACGTGTTCGGCAATAGCGGCAATTCGCTGTTCGCCAAGTGACCTCCGGAGCCGCCGAAGCAAACGGACATCGGAACCAGGAGAGGACATGGAATGTGTCCCGAGGTCAAGAGTGTTGCGCGCGTCGGTCACATCGACCTTGTCTCCATCTCCAGCCGCACGCGTGACCCGCAGGGCATGATGACCGAGGACCAGCTGGCGCGCAGCCCGGACTCGGCATGCTGGCGAATCAACTGGCCGCGCTGCGTGGCCGGCGTTCCGGGCGGCGGCTGGGCGATGGCGTCGAGAACTTGCTCGGGCTCGACCAGCGTCGGCGCCAGGCCGGCTGCTTCCAATTGCAGGTAATAGCCCTCCCGCGACAGCTCATGGTAGCGGAGATCGACCTTGGACCGTGTCGCGCGGGACGCGTCGGGCCCCGCCCGGTCGAGCAGATAGCGTTTCGTTACCCAGTCGAGTTTGCCCACCAGCCGGGATGGGTCCAGAGCGAGGTCATCGAGGGTTTGTTCCCAGAGACGGAGCACCTGCTGGGCTTCCCCATTCTCCGGCTCCGAACGGTTGACGAAGCGGCGGCAGGCATCCAGATAATAGCGCTGGATTTGCACCGCGGTCCAGTGGCGGCCCCCGGTCAATCGTACCCGCGCCTGCAAGTTGGGATCGGCGCAGATGGCGCCCAGCGCCGCCAGCGGACGCCACAGCCGGGGGGCCCCTTCCAGCTCTCCTGCGTCGATGGCGTCCAGCACGAGCAGGGTGGTGCCGATCTTGAGATACTCGGCAAACTGAGCCATGTTGGAATCGCCCACGCTGATCTGCAGGCGCTGCTGCTGGCGGAAAAGGCGTGCCAGGGCCACTGGGTCGCCGACCAGGGCCTCGCCGCTCGCTTTTCCAACATGGCAGAAATAGAAGACCGAGCGCCACGCGGCTGCCGATAGGCCGCACAGCGAGCGGAGGGTGCTGGCCCGCGGAGACAGCGTGAAGCGGCCATCCCGGTGTACCATGCCCGTCCCGGCAATCACGCAGCGGCTCATCAAGAACGGGAGCAACTGCCGCCGCACGCGCACAAAGGCGGTCGGACCGAGCAGCATCAGCGCCGCCACCTGGAGCGGCAGGCGGCACAAGCACACCAGCCAGCTCAGGGCCCAGGCCGCGACCTGCGCCGCACGCGGCGAGCGGGACAGGAGCGGCCGCAAGAGCAGGCTCGGCACCGCACAGAGAAGTAGCGCCGCCACATCGGCGACGAGCAGGAGCAGAAACAAGACGGGGAGGGCCACGACGAGCGTCACCCGCCAAACAAGCAAGCGGATACCGGTGGCGACGGTCGCCTCGTAGTTTTCATGGCAACCGAAGTGGTGGGCATGACCATCGTGATTGCACTTGAGCAGGACCGCATCGGTCGTGCCCTCGCCGCGCGCCGCCCGTGACAGGAGCACGTCCTGAGCGCGTTGATAAAGCAACAACTGGCGGGGCCCACGGCACTCGGGGGTCGCTCCTTCCACCAGCCCGGATGAGGGCATGAAGCTGTAAAAAGGCAGCCGCTCCATTTTCAGGCTGCCGCCGCTGGCGAGGAACCAGCCGTTTTCAGGGACGATGGCCGGCGCTACGGGCACCTTGCGTGCGACGTTGGCGCGCAGGCGCTCGAAGAGCGCCGCATTGGTAAGACGGCCGCCGTCCGTCCCGTGGGCACTGCAACGGAGCGCGTACTCGGTCTCGACCCCGACGAGCCGGTCGAACATCGGCGCTATTCTCCGCCCACGGCGACCCGAACTTCCTCGAGGTACTTGTCAGCCTCGTTGCGGCAATCGGCAACGATCGCCCTGGCAACGAACTGCAGCGCCTGGACGTCCGAGGTAGTCTCCGGCGCGGGAGCGACGGTCGCGGACGCAAGATCCGATACGGGGGTAACGTTGGTGTCGCTTGGCATAGTGCCTCCTGCGGCTTGAGGTAGAACTGGCTGCATTCTAACCGGCCGAGCGACGCAAAACAAGAATTCGACCTCGAGTTGTTGTGCTCCCCCAAGGCATTCTACGGCATCTGTCTTGCGAGCGTCGGTCACATCGACTGGTGTCGGAGCGACGCGCGCGAAATCAGGGCGCGCGTAGTCATCTCCCAGGCAAGTTCCAGCGGAGGAATCCATCCCTAGCCGTCTCTGGGTCACATGCAAAGCCCGAGCGGAGGTCAGGCGTTAATTCCATCGGCACAGAGCAGTGACAAGGAACTCGATCTCCAAGTCAATGGCGACGTCGCGTCCCTTTCTCTCCAAGTAATTTGGAACGCCGTTGTCTTTACTTTCTGAGCGGCGAGGTTAGTTGCGCAATCGGTTCAGTGCGGCCTGCGCTTCGCGGGCCCGAGGGGAAGTGGGGGCCTCTTCAGCCAGAGACCTGAGCAGATCGCGCGCGGCGGGCACGGCCATCTTTTCCAGCACTTCGACGGCGCGGAACTCGCGCCAGGCATGCTCCGGACGAGGCTTGTGGTTTGCCAGGATGAAGCGGGCTCGGTTAATGGCCTCCTGGGACTTGGATTTGGCGACCAGGTCCTGTAACAGCGGGGCTGCCGCGTCGATCCACTGGGTCAGGAAAAGCGTGGCGCGTTCGCGGACTGCGAATTTGTCGGCAGCCAGATCCTTGATATTCTGGGCCAAGTGCTTTGGATCCAGTTCTTTGAGTGCCTGGAGACGAGCCTTGAAATATGGCACCACCTTGCCGGGATGCTGGCTGAGACGCACGATGGCCTCATGCACTTTGGGGCCGCCAGGCAGGGTCAAGGCCTGCCACTGGGCCTGGAGCTCCCCGCTCGCCAGCATGTCCCCGGGCTTCTTGTCCTGAGCGAGGAAACTAACGTCCCAGACGAGTGCGGTGGTGTCCGCACTCGCCGACGCCAGGCGGTTCCCTTGCGACGAAAAGACAAGGCGCTGGACGCGCCCGCAATGCCCGGCGAACCGGCACACCTCCGCGCCTGTGTTCATCTCCAACAGCTGCAGAGTGTGGTCGGGCTCGGTGGCTACCGCCAGATGACGACCGTCCGGCGACAGGGCCAGGGCTTCGACGCTCGCTTTGAACTGAGGGAAGCTATAACGGATCTGCCCGGTGGTCAGCTCGAGACAAAAGAGGCGGCCTCGCGCCGGTGACCTGTCCGCGGGAAACGCCGGGCGCGCGAGCGCGCTGTCGGCATCGACGGCCACAACCGCAAGCCGGCTATCCGCTGAGAACGCCGCGCAGCGAATGGTGTCCCGGAACCCGTCCGCCACACGCAGGTTCTTTGCCTCATCGGCCAGGAAATCGTACAGGTGCAAGGTTGGCCCGCCGAGCTGGCCCAGCAAGCGCTCGTCAGGAGCGAAAAGGGGCGCGGCGGTGCCATACACGCGCTGCAATGTCTTGTGCGTTAGCCCGGTCTTGACGTCCCATACGACCACTTCCGGCTGACTGTGGCCGCAGGCGACGGCGAGCCAGCGGCCGCGACTGGACACGGCGACGTGCCCGCGGTAAAAACCGAAGCCCTCCTCGATCTTTCGGTCCAGGCGCGGCGCGGCCACGCCGTCCCATTCGAGCCGCTGCCAGGCGTGTCGCTGGGTGGACAACAGGGCAGCGCCGCCCTCAGCCCTGGCATGCAGCGTCAGACCTTCCGCGTCCAGCAGAGTCCGGCCGAGCACCTTGCCGCTGACGGCGTCCCAGGAACGGGCCTCGGTGCCCGCGCTGGTAAAAATCGTCTTGCCGTCGCTGCTGAAGGCCAGTTGCTCGACGGGCCGCACATGTCCCTCGGGATTCAGCATCTTGCCGTTGGCGAGATCCCAGAGGACGATGTCGCCGCCTTTCGGGGCCAGAGCCACGACCTTGTTGTCGGGCGACAGGGACCAGCAGGGCTCTTCCCGCAAATCGACCTTGAGCGCGCGCAAGGGCGCTTTTGACTGGACGCCGTACGCGCGGATGCCGTGCTGGAAGCCCGCGTACGTGAGCAGCCAGTGGCCGTGGTATCCATACATCAGGCCGCTGCAGATGTTTGGCATATCGGACGAATGGTGCCAGGGCGGCTGCATTTTCTTGCTGGTGAGGTCCAGGAACCGGACGGACTTGAAGCTGGCGATGGCCAGCGTCTTGCCATCCGGAGAGAAGGCGGCGCCCAGGTGGGCGTTCGCGAAGGAATACAGCCGCTCCGCGTGGATTTGGCGCCCCGCGGCCAAATCCCACACCAGCACCGATGCACCCTTCGCCGACGATGCCGCGTACCTGCCGTCAGGGGAAATCGTAACTGCCACGACCTCGTCGTCGTGTCCCGTCAGGCGCTTGACCTCTTCGTTCCTGGCGAAATCCCACACATGCACGGCGCGGTCGGGACCGGCGACAACCGCCGTCTTGCCATCACGGGCCAGGGCAAAGACGGCCCGAGCTTCCGCTTTGCGTCCAAAAGGATCCGGTTGGGGGGTGAACTTGTAGAACTGTTTCACCTCCTGCACCGGCTCGACGCTCCAGAGCCGGACGGTGCCGTCGAGAGCAGCCGTCAGCAGACGTTCGTGGTCAGGAAAGAACTCGATCCTGGTCAGGGCGCCCACATGTCCTTTGAGAGTGGCGAGCCGCTGGCCCGATTTGGCATTCCAAAGATGGACAAGGTGATCGGCGCCACCTGAGGCCAACACCTTGCCATCCGCCGAATAGGCCAGGGCGGTGACTTCGGCCCCGTGGCGAAAATGTAGCGACCCCAGACGGGCCAGCGGCTCTTTGGGTGCGCCACCGGCCGGAGGGGCCTGCGCCAGGCTCGCCGTCGCCACAAGTGCCAGGCCGCCAACACTCAAGAAGATGCTTCGGAGCATCGCCTGCCTCCGCAATGGGATCCGCCACGGTCGCTCATTTGGAGTCACGCTGGCTCCACCAGGCAAAAGCCGCGGCGCGGTCGATCTGAAAAGCGAAATCGCGAAGCATCTTCGCCGTCACACCGTGCTGCGTCTCAGCCAGGCTCATGAGGTCGGGGACCGCCGCCCTGGCGCCGACGCCCATTCGCTTCAGCTCGTTGCCGCCGTGCCAGGTGACGCTCTCCTTCAGGGCGGCCACCAGCACGGGGACCGTTTTCTTGGTGTCGCCGGTGATGTGCCACAAGCAGACCGCCGCAGCCTGGCGTTCGGTCATCTTGGGATGCGTCAGGTGTTTTTCGACCAGGGGTGCCAGAGGTCTGGCCGTCGGCCCCAACTTTTCCAGGCTCCGCAGCGACCCCAGGAGCCGGGAATCATTGGGATTGCGCAGCGTCGTTTCGTACGCCTTCCACGCCTCGGGATGTTTCTCGTCGATGCGGATCAGCAACTCGGCAACGGCATGCCGCTGAAGGCCGGGTGAGCGCATGAGTTTCTCGAGAACCGCTTGCCTCTCCTTCATGCCTTCGGGATCGATGCTGCCAAGGGCACGATAAAAAAGCTGCTGCTCATAAGTCAAGCGCGGCGCCATTGCCAGGAGCTCCGGCACGATTCCCTTCAGTTTGCCTTGCAGGGTGGGGATCCGGTCGAGGAACAGCTCAACCGGCGGCGTCTTGGCCTTGCCCAATTCCTCTTTGAGCACAGCGACAGCCTTATCCTTCTCGTGATCGAAGCCGATCAGGGCCAGCGCGGCATCGACCTTGGCCGCGTCGTAATTGCGAAATCCCGGAGGACGCTTTTCTTGAAGGATGTCCGTGAGCCTGGCCACTTCCTTCGCCGTGGGCCGGTACGTAACTTTGGGGGCTACCTCGGAAAGCAGGCGCAGGACGTGAAGATCGTTGCTGCCCCCTTTCTTGAGCTGGGCGAACAGGTCAGGCAGCAACGGCTCGATGTCCTTGCCGAGTTGGCCGAGCAATTTCCAGTATTCAGAGGGTAGATACCCTTGCTGTCGAGTGAGCATGTCCTTGAGCACCGAGGCGAGTTTCCTGGCATCGCCTTCCCAGGTCCACAGCGCTTCCGCTGCCTTCAGACGATTTTGGAAGTCGGCAGGATCCTCGGCGACCTTTCGCAGCACTGGCAACAGTTCGTTGGGCGCCGGGAAGATCTCGATGAGCTTTTCGACCACCTTGTAGCGGCGGCCGCGCGGCTGCCGGTTATCCTGGACAAGCCGGGCGATGTCAGCGGTCGCGGAGCGAGCGCCCGCCCCCATGCTTCCCAGACAGGTCACCGCTGCGTCGGCCAGTGCCGGATCGTTGAGCAGCCGGACGACGCGCGGCACCGCCGGTTTCGCGACCGGTCCCATGCCGCCCAGGATGCGTAAGGCGACCTGCGGATGGGCCGCCTCCTCCGAGTCCAGCAGTTTCACCACCGCATCCACGGCCGGCGCGCCGATGCGCGACAAGGCGTTGTAGACCGGATGCATCTTGAACACGTCGCCCGTGATGTCCTTCTTGACGAGTTCCATGAGCGGGTTGACGGCGTCCGCCCCACACAGGACGAAGAGCCGGGACAATTCGCCCTGGACAGCAGGATCCTGCCGTTTCTGGCACAGACCGAGCAGTTCCGGCAGTGCCTCCTTCACCTCCCTGGGACACACTCGGCCCAGGAGATTCAGTGCCTTGGCCCGCTGCCCGACGTCGGTGCGCACCAGATCGAGCAACGGCGCCAACAGGTCCCTGGAAGGTTTGCCCAGGTCGGCCAGTCCTGCGATCGCCTGCAGGCGAACCTCGGCCGGACCGTGTCGCAATGCCAGCTCGAACAGGGCTGCCTCCCGCAACGGCGGTTGGGCGACGGGTAGAAAGGCGAAGACACTTGCCCGGATTTCCGCGTCCTGGGCTGCTTCCTTGAAGATACCGGCCAGTTGTTTCTCGTTCTTTTTGGCATCGAGCAGCCAGACGATCCGCGCCGCTTCAAAGCGCACTCCGAGGTCGGGATCCTTGAGCAGTCCCCGAACCGCGGCCAGGGATTTGGCCACCTCCACGGTCATCTTGCCCGCCACGGCCAGAGAGGCGGCGCGCACTTGCGGATGCTTGTGCCCGAAAGCTTCCTCCAGCACGGGATAGACGGTTGGCGACAACCCGTTCAGCCGCCCGACCAGAAGCGCACGCGTGGCCGAATCCAAATTCGGGAGCGCGTCCAGTATCTGCCTGGTGAGCGTGGGGGAATTGGCCGCCGCCCGCGCCAGCAGCACTGCACACTGTAGCTTCTCCTGTGCGGAGGCTTCCTTCAAACCGTCGAGCAAGATCGCAGGCGAAACGTTGGCCTTGGGGTCGATGCGGAAGATGGTCATCACGGCCTTCTTGCGCAGCGCCGATTTGTCGTCGTCGGCAATTCTCTTTAGCGCCGGCAGGGCCATACGTGCCGCCGGGCCCAATTTGCCCAAATTTTCCAGGGCCTCCTCCTGAGCCAATGGATCCTCGCCTTTTTCAAGGATCTTGATCCAGTAGGCCGCATCGTTCCCTGGCTTGCCGCCGGGCAATTGCGTCTTGTCGCCCTGTGCCCCTGCCGCGGTGCCCAATGCGACGAGCCCCACTAGACAGACATGGATGTTACGGAGCACAGCCTCCTCCGACTGAGAAATGAAGGGCGATTGTCGGCATTCTACGTTGGACCGAAGACCGCCGCAAGGACCGAATGGGCGAGTTCTCTGTTCATGATCACCAGCTTATCCGATCGACCATCCTCAAATGCCTGGGCCCGGAGTGCGACGGGTGGCCGGGCGTACGATTTCCGCCGCGCGCGTCGGTCACGTCGCGGGCGAAGGCCAGTTCCTTCCGCAGAGGTCGATAGTGCTCGTCTCCAAAGCGCAGCCGGTGGAACGTCGCCACCACGCGCCCCTCCGCCGTTGCGAGCGCTGACTCCTCCACCAGGTTCCCTCCCTCGGGCGTGCCCGCCGGCTTGTGCTGCTGCGCCTCACGGACGCTCGTGCCCGCAAGGGTTGGGCCACTCCCCGCGCAGAAGTGGATCCGCCAGACCCCGGGATGCACCTTCGTGTAGCGCTCCTCCGGGGTCGCACGGGCGATGAAGCCGATCGCCTCCAACCCCTTATCCCACGGTCCGGTTCCAAAACGCAAACACACACGGCGAGGCGGCAAGGGGCAGGGCGGTTTGTGTGTGGTTAGTGTAGTGGTTTGGCGCAGTGGCGGTTTGTTGGGAAAGCCGCAGCCGGAAGCCGTTTCCTGGCCTCCCTGCCTCGGGAAAATGTATGCCACTGTACGAAAGAAATGTACTCGGCTGCGCGAAAAGCGGAGGGAAAATGTATGCGGTTGCAGGAGGGAAATGTATGCGGCTGCACGAATGTCGGACGCGGCATGTATGCGACTGCACGAATCTCAACCGTCCCACCAGTTTGTGCCCAGATGCCCAGCAACAATGGGCAACTGGAGGCTGACCGTGAGCGGCGATTTGTTCGGGGGAATCTGGGATGCCTTCGGCACAGGGAAGCCGAGAAACCGGGGGCATTTGCCCGAATCGTGGCGCCTCTGGACCCAAGGCCGACGTTGCAAAGCACGGGCGAATTGCACGGAGCAAGTCTGGTCGGGGTTGGCTTCCCAACGCCGCGGTTTCGCTGGAATTACGCGCTGGCCCTGTCCTCGTCGCGTGCTTTCGTGACCTGCTCCCGCACTGCGTCGAGGGCGGCGAGAATGTCCTGTGCGGTGACGTTGCGGCGGCGGAAGGTGAGGGTGACAAGCGCATTCGCGGTCAGGTACCGAAGGCGCTGAGTGAGCGGCGCCCCGCGGCTCGTAACGCCCGTCTCCTTCGCCTTCGCTTCCCGCGCGACGTGCTCGGTGTCGAGGGCGGTGAGGTGCTTCTCCCGGACGGCGATCATCACTTCCTGCTGGTCCTCCGGTGGCAGCTGCGCCAGCGCGACGAGGTGGCGCTTCGTGACGGTGCCGCGTGGCGTCTCCTCCGCCTGCGCCTGGACGTCCGGGGTGAGTTTCAGGAGCGAGAGCAGTCGGCTGACCTCGCTCTCGGGCTTGCCAGTGAGGGCAGCCAGTGCCTTCTGGCTAGAGCCCGTGCTGTCGCGGAGCAGCGCGAGCGCCCGGGCCAACTCCAGCGGCTCCAGATCGCGGCGCTGCCAGTTCTCGACGATCTGGTGGACGAGGATGTCGTCCGCCTTCGGCGTCTTCATCCAGCAGGGGATGGCCGAGAGCCCCAGCGCCTTCGCCGCCTGGAAGCGCCGCTCGCCCGTGATGACCTGGTAGACGTTGTCGCGCTCGATGTAGCGGACCGTGATCGGTTGGAGGATCCCCACTTTCGCGATCGAGGCCGACAACTCCCACTGGGCCTGGGTATCGCAGGCCCTGCGGGGCTGGTCCGGATCGGGCCGAATGCGGGCAACGTCAATGAGGAAGGCACCCGTCAGGCGCTGCCGGCCTTCCAGCGCGGTCCCGTGCGCGAGGGTGTCCTGGTCAAGCGGCAGCGTGGGCAGCGTGCTGAAGGCCCGGTGTGCGGCGGCTTCCGCGGCTGCGACGGTGCC
>DASPXY010000969.1:0-3087 GCA_035637055.1 Gemmataceae bacterium
CGGCTCCGGCTGAGGCACCGGACGCCGTGCTGGAGCCGGGGCGGGTCCACCTCGTCGTGGTCTCGACCCAAGGCGTCAGCGCGGGCGAGACCGCCCCAGCCGGCGCGGTGCTCCGGACGCGCTTCTGGCACCCGCGTGACCGGCGCTGGAGCGAGAATTTCTTCGAGTCGCTCGACCATGCCCTGCACCTCTTCGTCGAGGAGAGCGGCTGGGTGCTGCGGCAGCAGCAGGCCCTGGACCGCCCCCACGCCCATGAGCTGATCTTCGAGGCGCGCCGGCAAGACTTTAGCCGGCCGAGCGCGGAGGAGATGCTTCGGGATGTGGGACTCACGCCGCGCGACGTGGCGGGTCTGTTCGAGCGGGTTGACGCAGAACCGCGAGGGGAGTGAGCCAGCAGTGCACGTGGGGCAACACGTTGACTTCCCAGTGCCGGCCACCTGAACCGCTTACGGGCGGCGCCGGGCTCGGCCGCCGACGTGACCCTGCTTCCGTACGGCCGCTGCGGAGGCGTTGAATTGTTAGGGTGCGGGCTGGTGCCCGCAGCTGAAGCGCGGTTCGTTAGGCTGCCACCGGGGCGCTATTTGTCAGTTGGTAGGTTCTACGATGCGCTCGCGCCGTGGTACCACCTGGTCTACCACGATTGGGAGGCCGCCATCGCGCGCCAGGGCGAGGCGTTGGCCTCGCTTCTTGCAGCGGAGTGGGGGACAGGGGTTCGCCGTGTCTTGGACGCGGCGGTCGGAGTTGGCACGCAAGCACTGGGCCTTGCGGGTCGCGGCTACGAGATGATCGGTTGCGACCTCTCCTCGGTCGCGGTTCGCCGGTCCAAGACGGAAACAGCTCGTCGGGGTCTTGGAATGCGGTGCCTTGTCGCGGATTTGCGGTCATTGGCGATGCGTTCGGCGTCAGTCGATGCGGTCTTGGCCTGCGACAACGCACTGCCTCATCTTCTCTCAGAGGATGAGATACGAGTTGCCCTGATCGAGTGCTTGCGTTGTCTTCGGCATCAAGGTGGCTGCGTTATCTCGCTGCGCGACTACGGCTCGCCGCCGGCAAGCGGCACCGTGGAGACGAAGGACTACGGTGACCGGATATGGGCCGATCGTGCCTGCCGTCTTCGGCAAGTCTGGCGTTGGCGCGGGGAGCTCTACGACATGGTCTTCGAACTAGTAGCGACCGACCGAACTGGGGAAGTTCTCATGACGACTCCGCAGACGACGTACTTCGCAATGGCGCCATCTCGCGTCGCCACACTGATGGAAGAGGTCGGCTTCAAGGATGTTCGCCGCCTGGACGGATGCCTCTTCCAACCAGTACTGGTGGGCACTCGGTAGGCAGCAACGAAGGCAGGAGTGCTGGGAGCAATGTGGGTCGTCTGCACCGTTGCCGCCCTCTCCGCAGGCCTCATTGCTGGCTGCCTTGTCCTGTTGCCCCACGAGCTTCGGGCGGCGCCTCCGGGCGCGGCCCAGACCGGCGACGCCCTCGAATTTGGGAGGCTAGTCTAGCGAGGGGGAAGGGTCCGGCTTGGTGTCCCCACGCCGGATTTCCGGGTCTTCGGCGGGCGCTGGCGAAGGCTGACGTCCGCCTTGGCCTGCCCAGGCTCGGTATAGCAGCGCCCGCAGTAGCTTTTCCTCTGTGACCGCATTGGCATGGACACTGCACCCTCCGACTGACCGACCCCCTTACTCCGGCTTGCGCTCGGTACGTTCACCTCCACCTCAGGCCAGTCCATCGGCTCCGGAGCGACGAGCCAGCCGTTCACGGCGCCATTGAACGGCCTTTCCCCAAACACCACGTACTATTTCCGCGCTGTCGCTTCGAGTCCGGTAGGATCGTTGCGGGACGTCCACATCCAAAACTTCAAAACCGCGCTTGGCGTTAGCCCTTCCGGTATCCTTCCGGAGAGCGGTGTCTGGACAGGCGTTGTCAGCCTGGGGCCGAGCGATCTCTACATCGTCGAAGCCTCTGAGACCGGCACGGACCGGTTGGTCGGGCGCGTCAAGACGGCAAGCGGCAGTCAGCCGGAAATCAGTGACTTAGCCCGTTCCTCGGGCGGAGTGCTGTACGGTGTGTCGCTGGATTACCCGTCGCTCGACAAGCTGTACACCATCAACGCGGCAACAGGAGCGGCCGTGGAGGTGGGCAGCCTGGGCCTAAGTGGCGCGAGCCAGGAGGGGTGGCAGCGACGGGGGGCAGCCACCGATCCCGAGGCGGCGTTTCGGTCGAGGCCAGAAGGCAACTGGCAGGCTCGTGATACTTTGCCGTAGCGTTTGCCGTAACGACACGTGAGCACCGTGAAGCAAGCAGAATCATGCGCTGCTGCGAGAGCAGGGAAGTCGTTGCGGTGCTTGTTAGTGGTTCCTGATAGTTGTTGGTAGTCGGACCAGGCAGTTGGTCTTAAAATCCCCTGGCCGCAAGGCCATGCAGGTTCGAGTCCTGCTCCGGGCATCACGAGGCGCCGCATGCGGTTCCCGTGCGGCGCTTCGATCATTCGCGAGGGCTCAGAACAGCAATACTATGCCGTGACTCTGCCGTTGGCATGGAGAAAGACCTCCGCCCGTTTCGGCAGGGTCCCTTCGTCGGGCTGCCTGGGAGCAATCACCGAAAGCCCGCTGACGGCGGAGTCCAAGTGCTCGAAGGCTTCACCGACGAGTGTGTTGGCCCGGTCGGTATCCAAGGCAACGATAGCAGTCCCTCCGAGGCTCCGGCGCATCGCTGCGGGAGGGAGCGTGTTCACGGTATTGATCCGGTCGGCGATGGCGATAAACGCCGTGAAGGCCCGTCGCCCCGCGCGCGCATACTTCCCACCGGCGATGGAGGCCAGACGAAGCGTTTCGAGCATCTGCTGCTGAAGGCGCTCCAGTGGTTCCGGGCTCATGTTCCTAGCCCAGTCAAAAGGGGCAACCCTAGTGGCTTCCCGCATGGACGCCTCCATGCTCCGACGGGCAAGCCATGCCGGGCCTTGGGCTTCGATGGCGGCGGAGTGCCTACGGTCTCTGTGCCTGGCGATTTCGAGAAGGATCTGGACGGCGGCGAAAATCGTAAGGAAGATGGTCGCAATCGCGGCAGCGGCGTCCGGGTGCAAGAGTA
>DASPXY010000970.1:0-2172 GCA_035637055.1 Gemmataceae bacterium
CGAGAACTGGAGAAGCTGGGGACGCGGGCCGAGGCGGCGCTGGGCAAGGCGCTGGCGGGCAAGCCGTCGCTGGAAGTGCGGCAGCGGTTGGAGCGGCTGTTGCAGAAGCTGGAAGGGCCGATTTCGGCGCCCGAGACACTGCGCTTGCTCCGAGCTGTCGAAGTGTTGGAACACGCCGGCACACCGCAGCCCCGGGAGGTGCTGGAGATGGTCGTCGGCGGGCAGCCCGGCACACGTCTGGGACGCGACGCAGAGACAGCGCTGGCGCGCCTGCGGAAGCGGCTGGCGAATCCGTGATGGGCCGTTCTCTGGCTGGCTTCGTTCGGCCTGCGGCGTGGTCACGGTCGTTTGCGGGCGGCTTTGCGCTGCAACTTCTGGAGAAAGGCGGCGTGTTCGGGGCTGTTCGTGCCCTGCTGCACCGCCGCGGCCACTGCCTTGAGGTCGCCAGCGATCAGGGCTGCCGCGTCGAGCCACAGGCCAGGGAAGATCTTGCTGTGGTGCAGGCCATCCGCCCCCGGTCGCAGGCGCGCATAGTTGCCGCCGCGGAGCGTGAACCAGTCGATCTCCTTGTCCTCGACGCGCCAGACAATATACTCGCGCGCCTTGTTGCGCCGGTAGAGCGGCAACTTGACGTCCAGGTCGAAGTCGGCGCTGCTGACCGCCACCTCCGCCACCAGTTCCGGGGCGCCCTCGATATAGCGATCCGGACCGACAGAGGATTGGCCGCCGTGCGTCTCCTCAATGCGCAGGCAGGCGTCCGGCTGCGGCATACTCTTCAGGTCGAGACGCACACTGCCGTTGTCGCAGGTGGTGACCCCTGGGGTGTTCATCTCGTACAACCACATCCAGCCGATTACCCGAGCATGCGGTTTGCCGTGGTCGTTGGTGACAGGGGAAGGCATGTAAACGACTCCGTCGATGAGTTCCGCCTTCTTCAACTCCGGCATCGCATCGTAACGCCGCTCGAACTCGGCACGCGACAGTTTCTGCCCGTGCCGTAGCGGCGGCCTGGTTGGGATGAGGTTCATGAGTCCGCGCCTCCGGTTTCCAGAGCGCCTTGTTCCTGCCCGTGTGGAGACAAGCCTCTCATACGGCATCGCCTTGGCGATTCTTCCTTGACCAACCCGAAGCGTCAGCGAGGACGGTCCTCGCTGACGCTTCGGGTTGGTGTTCACCACCAACGACCGAGGCGATTTCGTATCAGAGCATTATCCCGTGTCGCGAGCGTGGAGTCGAGGCCAGCGGCTCCTACCCTTCGTCTGGCGTCGGGGCAGCTGCTCACAAGCCGCGATCCGGGTTGCTCGCTGTCACCGCTCGAACTCGTAGGGTTCAAAGAGCTTCTTGAAGTTTGGGTCGTTGGCCAGGCCGGCGAACTCGTCGAGCCAGCGCTGCGTCTCCTCGGCGGACAGCCCTTCACCTTTCTCCGGCGGGGCCGCCTGCTGCTGTCGTTCCCGCCGTCGCTGAGCCAGCCACGCCACGAACGCATTGCAGCCCTGGGCGGTGCAGTCGCGGCGGCGGGCGGCCTGCTGGAGACGGCGGTCGTCGGAGATTACCGTCAGCTGCCGCGGCGCCGATGCCTGTTGAATCAGCAGTTCGATCAGATCGTCGGCCTCTGCGTGGCGAACGGCGTAGCGCACGGAGAGCCCACGATACGCTTCGCGCCCGCGCGCCAGCGGTGGGGCGCCGGCGGCATCGAAGACGATGGTCACCGCGCCGCACTCGTCGCCGAAACCGTCGGCGAGCAGGGCCAGCAGGCGCCGGCGGGCCTGCTCCAGCGCGTCGGAACCGCCACCCGCAGAGATTCCCAGGGCGTACAGCAGGTTGTAGCCATCGATCACATACGTCGCACTCATGGCACCGCCCCGTAGAGTGATATTGCGGATGAAAAATAGTTATTTAGCCGCCGATCGGCGACCGGCGAAGCTCGGGTCTGGCAGGCAGAGGCCAGCATAGCTATCCTTTACGGAGTGCCCAGGTCACAATGACAGGGCAGCGTCAGCCCCCGCTCGCCTGGTGTTGCAACGGCCTCTCACTCCAAGCGGGAGGCGATCCCTTCTTTCAAAGGGCGATCATGTACTCATTCTATCGTTACTCTCCCTTGATGGCGGCGCTGCTGCTCGCCCTGCCCGGCCAGGGGGAACCGACGTCCGCGCCCGCTGCCGTCCCCGGAGA
>DASPXY010000971.1:0-5674 GCA_035637055.1 Gemmataceae bacterium
CCGTTGCGGGCTGCCCTGGACAGTGGCACGTTGTCGCTGGAGGCGCAGCGGCGCGTACAGGCACTCTTGGACGGTCTCAAAACTCCATTTCCCTTGGTCGGCGAGCCACTCCGCCAGACACGCGCGCTGCAACTGCTCGAACTGATCGGGACGGCAGAGGCAAGGGCGGTGTTGGAGACCCTGGCCGCTGGGCCGCCAACCTCGACATTGGTCCAGGATGCTCGACGGTGTGTGGAAAGGTTGCGCTGGAGCCGAATGGGGAAATAAGCGCTGTCATGGGGGAATGCTACGATGATCCCCCCTGCCCTGCCCCGTGGCTGGCCTATGCCACCGCCAACGCCATTCGTGGTCCCTGGCATTTTTCCACGCGGCCGGAAAGGGAGTTGACCGGCCCGGGACCTGGCGTAGCAACGGCAGCGCCGCTGAAGTACAATCATTTTCAGCCACAGGAGTTGAGTACAATGGGATCCCCTCATCGTAGGTTCCCCTGAGTCCGGAACACCGCCCCCACCGCGCATACAATGATCCCGGCACTCTCTTCGGAGCGGAGAAACCTCTCCTGACGAGGGACCAGATTCTTGGCGGGATGGAGAGGACTGCGGTACTGAACTTCGGGAACAGCGAGTCCGGACCATGCTGAGCGATAGCGACACGAAGTATGGGCAGATGCGCAGTCTCGGCGCGACCGCTCAGGAGGTCTACCGTCAGGCCATCGCGGATGGCGTTGATGAGCTAGGCGCCTGGCGTGTGCTCCGCCTGGTATTCGGCTTGAGCCTCGTGGAGGCGAAGGAAGTCATGGTTCAAGCCAAAGGATTGGCCGCCGCACTCTCCGAGCACCAACAGCGGTTGCTCGACCCCCTGGAACGAGAACTCCGGCGGCTACCAATGGACACTTCGCCCTGACCACCTTCTGAAGCTGAATGTCAAGTTCCTCCGAAACCTTCACCGTCGCCGGCCCTGTTGCGGAGCAGACTCTCGCCGCCGCGCTGCGCTGCTGGCTGCCCGAACTCAGCTGGTCGCAGGCCCGCCAGCACATCGCCTCCCGGCGCGTCCGCCTCAATGGCGAATTGATCCTCGACCCAGCCCGCCGCGTCCATGAAGGCGACATCGTCGAGTTGCGCACTCAGTCCGCTCCGAAACCACACGTCCGCAATGCGGTCGTTCTTCGCCATCTCGACGAGCACCTTGTCGTCGCGGAAAAGCCCTCCGGGATGCCCACGGTCCGGCATCCCGCCGAACGGCAGTGGACGGCCCGGCGCCGCGTCCTGTCGCCGACCCTCGATGACCTGGTACAGGCGGAGATCGTCACCCGTGAGGGCCGTACGCGCAAGGGCCCGCCGCCGCGCCTGCGTGTCGTTCATCGCATCGACAAAGAAACCAGCGGCCTGGTCGTCTTCGCCCGCACGGTCACCGGCGAGCGCGGCCTGGGACAACAGTTCCACGCTCACACGGTCGTGCGCCGTTACCTCACCGTCGTGCCGGGCTACGTCCCTCCTCAACGGATCGCCACGCGCCTCGTGCGCGACCGGGGCGACGGTCGCCGTGGCAGTACCACCGTGCCGGGACTCGGCAAGGAGGCGATCACGCACGTCGAAGTGCTGGAGCGGCTCCCGGGCTACACGTTGCTCTCGTGCCACCTGGAGACGGGGCGGACCCATCAGATTCGCATCCACCTTGCGGGACTGGGCCATCCCGTCTGTGGGGACAAGGTCTATCGCGGTACGGCGGGACAGCCTGCGATCCCAGACGAGAGCAGCGCTCCCCGCCTGGCGCTGCACGCGGCCGAACTCGGATTCAAGCACCCCATCACCGGGCGGGCAATGCACTGGGCCATGCCGTTGCCCGCCGACCTGCAGGAGTTCCTCGACGGCCTCCGGACGAGACGGCGCCAACCGAGAGGCGGATCATGAGCATCGAGATCAAGTGGACCGACACCGACCCGAAAACCGGTCAGCGCCGCTTTCTGTGCGCTGATCGCTTCGCGCGCGTGTGGCGCTTCCGCTGGAAACTGCAGCGGCGCGGCGAGTGGACGCGCGGCCTGGAGCCAACGTTGGAGATGTGGGAGCACGTCCTGGACAGCCTCAAACGCC
Source organism: Gemmataceae bacterium (assembly GCA_035637055.1). Lineage (GTDB taxonomy): Bacteria > Planctomycetota > Planctomycetia > Gemmatales > Gemmataceae > DASPXY01. The sequence goes on from DASPXY010000971.1 coordinate 2,091, forward strand.
GCTACCGGCGCCGCGAGGGTGTCAGCGATGAGGACGTCGATCAGGTCGAGCGGATCGTCAAGGATCTCCAGCGGCGGCGCGATGAGGAAGAGTAGCGCGAAGGTTGTCTCATTTGACAGCCGCGCCGGGATGACCTACGCTTTGAAGCGGACTGTCCCCGGACCAATCGCGCGATACCGAATCATGGCCGCCGAACACACATCTTCGCAAGCGAACGCCGACACCGCCACACAAGAACAGCGTGCCTGGCCGCGCTCCGAATCGGCCCGGCCACTGCCGCGCCGCATCTACCTCGTGGATGACTTCCAACCGCTGGACGCCTGGATCGTGGATGTGTCGCAGGGAGGCCTGACCCTGCTGCTGGCGCGGCCGCTCGGGGCTGGAACGCTGCTGTTCATCGAACTGGAGAGCGCCCCGGAGGCCGAGCCGGTCAAGGTGTGGGCCAGCATCGTTCGTTGCGCTGCCACCTCCGACACCGACTGGCTGCTGGGCTGCGAGTTCGTGAACCGCCTGAGTGAGGCTGAGTTGACGGCGGTGCTGCGCTGAGGGTCGGGAAACGTCAGTCCCACCAGACGCGCAATATCTTCTGTGGAACGCTCGCCCCGAGGATACCAAGGAGCGAGCCAGCGACGGCTCCTTCGTAGTCCCCCACTTCGTCGGCGTTCCAATTCGCCGTGACACTCCGCCACTGTGAATCGCTACCCGCGACAATCAGCAGGTACAGCGTATCCACATTCCAGTGGCCACCAGCAACGTCTCGCAGATGGATCAGGTCGCCGTGGAACTGGCCCCAGCCGGGCCGGGCGGGGTCGATGAAGGGATAGCCACGTTCCATCACTGCTCCTGTCCAGAGGGTACGGTGCCGGAGCAGATCCGCGATGACCTGGTAGGGATTGAAGGCGTTGAACTGTGCCTCCAACATCAGCATGAAGGTCAGTTTCTGAGGTCGCGTAAGCACACCATCGGAGAGGTTCCAGAGGAAGATCTGCCAGTCGTCTGCGTTCTGCGCTTGGGGAAGGTCGATTGCCACGCTCGGTTACCTCCTGTAAGTGTCAGGTTCGCCAAACTTGGCCCGCCGCTGAGCCGTTTTTCGTCCAGGACGGTAGCCTTTCGCCTTGCGGGGAGTCGGAATCTTGTGAACATATTCGCCTCGGGCCGCCTCGTTGGCCTGCTCGCGCCGGGCTTTGAGTGCCTCCTTCGGCGGGTGTGCGGAGATGAGAGCATCACAGCCGTTGCCGATCAGGTCGGTGCGGCCGGCCTGCTCCAGCGCCTTGCGCACCTCGAAATAGTTCTCCGGCTTGAAGAACTGCAGCAAGGCACGCTGGAGCTTGCGGTCGCGCAACTGGCGGGCGATGTACACCTCCTGCTTCGTGAACGGGTCGATGCCCGTGTAGTACATGCACGTCGCCACGTCGAAGGGCGCCGGGATGAAGTCCTGCACCTGATCGGGTCGGTAGCCGTTGCGCTTCAGAAACACCGCCAGATTGAGCATCGCGTGCAGGTCCGAGCCGGGATGGCTGGCGATGTAATAGGGCACGAGGTATTGCTTCGGCTTGCCCACCTTCTCCGACGCCTCTTTGAAAGCCGCGGCGAAACCCTCGAAGTTGGTGTTGACGGGCTTCTTCATCAGGTCGAGCACTTGCGGGTCGGTGTGCTCTGGCGCCACCTTTAGATGGCCGCCGACGTGATGGGCCGCCAGCTCGCTCATGTATTCCGGCGCGAGTTGGGCCAGGTCCATGCGAATCCCGCTGGCGACGAGCACCTTGCGAATGCCCGGTTCGCTGCGGGCGCGGCGCAGCAGCTCGACGAGCGGGCCGTGGTCAGTACCGAGGAGTTTGCAGATCGTCGGATGAACACAGGAGAGGCGCTTGCACTTCGCCTCGACCTCGGGGCGGCTACAGCGCATCTGGTACATATTCGCCGTCGGGCCGCCGACGTCGCTGACGACGCCGTGAAACTCCGGATCGGCGGCCATTTTACGGACCTCTTTTAGCACCGATTCCTGCGATCGCGACTGGATGATGCGGCCCTGATGCGCGGTGATCGAGCAAAACGTGCAGCCGCCGAAACAGCCGCGCATGATCGTCACCGAGTCCTTGATCATCTCGTACGCAGGGATCGGCTCGGTGTACGATGGATGCGGGCGACGAGTGTATGGGAGATCGTAAATGCGATCCATGTCCTCCTGCGACAGCGGCGATGCGGGCGGCGTCACGACGATCGCCTGACGGTCGTGAAACTGCACCAGCGGCTTCGCGTTGAAGGGGTTGGTGTTGACATGGATCACCCGCGTCGCCTCGACGAACGCCCACTTGTCGGCCTTGACTTCCTCGTAACTGGGCAGGACGATGGCCTCGGCGAGCGGGGGGCGTAAGCCCCCTGATGCCTCGCAGGAATCAGGGGGCTTACGCCCCCCGCTCGCCAACTCCTCTGCTTCTTTCGCGCCCAGCGCGTAGGCCACGCCGTGCAGGTCGCGCAGGTCGCGCACCGTCTGCCCCGCGGCGAGGCGCTGGGCGATCTCGACAATCGCCTTCTCGCCCATCCCGTAGACGACAAGATCGGCTTTTGCGTCGAACAAGATGCTGCGGCGGACGGTGTCGCTCCAGTAATCGTAATGGGCCAGCCGCCGCAGCGACGCCTCGACGCCGCCGGCGATCACCGGCACGCCCGGAAAGGCCTCGCGCGCCCGATGGCAGTACGGCAGCGTCGCCCGGTCGGGACGCAGACCGATGCGACCGCCCGGCGAGTAGGCATCGTCGTTGCGCACCTTCTTGTTGGCGGTGTAATGGTTGATGAGCGAGTCCATATTGCCGGCACTGATCGCGAAGAAGAGGCGCGGCCGGCCGAACTGCCGCCACGGTTCGCACGAGTGCCAGTCGGGTTGGCTCAGGATCGCGACGCGGAAGCCCGCCGCTTCCAGCACGCGGTGCAGAATCGCCATCGCGAAACTGGGATGATCGACGTAAGCGTCGCCGCTGACGAAGACCACGTCAACGGCGTCCCAGCCACGCGATGTCATCTCGGCACGAGTCGTCGGCGCCAGGGGGGCGGCGTGGCGCTCGTTCCACAACGGTAGGGACAACCGGGGCAAGACCGGCGATGTTGTCGTCATGAGAGCCGTTTTCCGGAAGAATGCTGGACGGCGGACGGTATTCGTTTATTATAGCCGCCGACTGGCAGACCGGGAAAAAACGGCCGCCGGGGCAAGCGCCCTTGCCGTCTCCCCGGCGGCTCATGGTATGATGCCGCCGGTCGCGGAACGGGAGGGCCCAAGAGCAACGGTAACCTGGAAGGAGTGTCATGGCGAAGAAATCATCCTGTCCGATCACCCGGGCCGAGTTCCGGGAGCACGCCAAGGCGTTGACGGTCAAAATCGGCGAGCGCGAGTACAAGGCCATCCCGAAGGAGTTCTCGACGGGTTCGCTGGGCTGGAACGTCAATGAGAAGATGACGGTGGAGATCAATGGCAAAGAGGTGACGCTGCAGGTCGGCATGAACCTGACGGTCGTCGGTAGCAAGGAACTGCCGCAGGACCACCCGCCCCCGCCGAGCGCCCCCGCGAGTGCCTGACGCCGTGAGGATGG
>DASPXY010000972.1:0-2130 GCA_035637055.1 Gemmataceae bacterium
CGCGGGGCGCCGACTGCTACAATGGCCGGTATGGACGAGCACCCACCGTACGACCCCCGCTACCTTGCGGGCATTGTGCTGTTCAACCGAGGGGACTTCTTCGAGGCGCACGAAGCCTGGGAAGCCCTGTGGATGGACACCGCCGGCCCGGACAAGCGCTTCTATCAGGCGCTCATCCAGGCGGCCGTTGCCCTGTGCCACTTCTGCAACGGCAACGTGCGCGGGGCCGCGAAGCTCTACCACTCCAGCCGCGAGTACATGGGCCGCTACGGCACTTATCACCTCGGCCTGGACATCGCCGGTTTCTGGCGTGCGATGGAGGCTTGTTTCGCCGACCTGCTGGCCAGCGCCGACCCCGACCGGCGCATCGTGCCGCAAGAAGAATTGATCCCGACCATCGCCCTGGAGCCTCCGCCGACGGCCTGGCCCGACCCGGCTGAGTTCCTTGAGGCGGAGGACGAGGGCTAACGAGAACGGGGCATGCGATGAGCGACGAGCTTTCCCCCCTGACCGACTTCGCCGGCACCGCCCGCCTCTTTCCGCTGCCGAACCTGGTGCTGTTCCCGCACGTGATGCAGCCGCTGCACATCTTCGAGCCGCGTTACCGGCAGATGACCGCCGACGCCCTCGATTCCGACCGCCTCATTACCCTCGCCCTGCTGCGGCCAGGCTGGGAGGCCGACTACGACGGCAAGCCTGCCATCCACCCCATCGCCTGTCTTGGCCGCATCGTCGCCGAGCAGCGCCTCGACGACGGCCGTTTCAACATTCTGTTGCGCGGCCTGAGCCGACTGCGCATCCTCGAAGAAATCCCGACCGGCAAACTGTACCGCAGCGCCCGCGTGGAACTGCTGCGCGATTGCGGCGCGCCGTCCGGCAAGGACGAGCGCCGCTTGCGTCGGCGCCTCAGCACTGCCGTCGTCGAGTGGTTCCCGTCGCAGGGAGCCGTCCTTGAGCAATTCCGCAAGCTGCTCAAGAGTGAGCTGCAACTCGGTCCGTTGGCGGACATCATCGCCTTCGCTTTGCCGATCGAACTGGCCGTCAAGCAGGAACTCCTTGAGGAGCTCGATGTCGGCCACAGGTTGCGCCGGCTCCTCAAGTACATGGATGCGCATCCACAAACGGCCGCCCCCGCGGCGACGGAGCGTAAGTTTCCGCCGGAGTTCAGCGTCAACTGAAGGTTCTGGGGCACCGCTTGCGGGAATCGTCCTCCCTCAGCTGCTTTCCGCACTCGTATCATTTCATTTCGCTCTCCGCAAAACCGACCGCCAGGTTTTTGAAAAAAAAGCGCCGACCGCGCGCAAGTTATCGGCGATGGTGCGTTCGGTCGGTGTAACAGAGAGGATGGCAGACAACAGTGCGGAAGACTGCCGGATTTCGACAACGGGCGCGACGTTGAGCGGTGAGAGGCACCACGTGTGTGGTGTACATCGGCCCTGCCTCGGACGCCGCCTTGCCGCCGATAGCCCGCGCCCCGACGCGGAACCCGGCAGTCTTACTTCCTTCACGGCACCAACTCTTCCCCAATAGAAGACAGCCAGGCGGCGGTCGCCTGGCTGTCTTCATTTTTTTCCCACCTCGTGAAAAACGCTCTCAGCGCGAGTTGCTCCGCGCGATCTGACTCGCGCGCCAGGCTTCCCAGTACGTCTGGAAACCGCGCTCGACATGCGCCCCGACTTTCCGCGCGGCGTCGCGAACCTCTCGACTCCCCACCGACACGCCTCCCGCTTGCAGCAACGCGGCCGCCTGCGCCGCGACGGCCTCGTCGTACGCGCCGAGAGCCTGTACCAATTTTTCCCATGCACCCTCTGTATTAGCGAGTAACCGCTGGGCGTATTCCCGCGCGCTCGTACGCTTGCCATCGCCGTCGGCGTCGAGCCACACCGCCCCGGTCGAGCCGATCACGCGCCGCTGCACCACGGGCGACGTTGGCTGGTAGGGCCGGGCGATCGGCCAGTAAAGTTCCGTCACCCCCGGCCCGCTGGCGATGGCGACAAGGTGAACGTCATGCCGGAACACGGGTAGCGTCCACGCGCCAGACCACTTCACGCCCGCTTTCTGTCCTCCCTCAATGCGCGCCTCGCGGATCTTGTGGCCGTTCGCGTACAACTCGACCTTGTCGGCCGTCAC
>DASPXY010000973.1:0-2604 GCA_035637055.1 Gemmataceae bacterium
GCTCCGGGCTGCGGCAAGGAGGACTTCCAACTCGGCAAACAGGTGGGGCTGCCCCCCGTCGCCCCTCTCGGCGAGGACGGCGTCTATCTGGAAGGCTTCGGCGAGCTGACCGGTAAGGAAGCGGTGCTGCCGGAGACGGCCGACTGGGTCATCAACCACCTCAAGCAGCGGGGGTTGCTGTTCGCCACCGAACGCTACCCGCACCGCTACCCGCACTGCTGGCGCTGCAAGACCGAACTGCTCTATCGCCTGGTGGACGAGTGGTTCATCGGCATGGGCTGGCGCGAGGAGATCATGCGCATCTGCCGGGACATCCGCTGGATCCCGCCGGACGGCCTGGCCCGGGAGCTGGACTGGCTGAAAAACATGGGCGACTGGATGATCTCGAAGAAGCGCTTCTGGGGCCTGGCGCTGCCGATCTGGGTGGACGAGCAGACCGGCGAGTTCGAGGTGATCGGCTCACGCGAGGAACTGAAGGCGCGCGCCGTCGAGGGCTGGGACAAATTCGAGGGGCACACGCCGCACCGGCCGTGGATCGACCTGGTGAAGATCCGCAATCCGCGGACCGGGAACCTGATGTCGCGGATCGGCGACGTCGGCAATCCCTGGCTCGACGCCGGCATCGTGCCGTACTCGACGATGGGCTACAACCACGACCGCGCCCAGTGGGAGAAGTGGTTCCCGGCCGACTTCATCACCGAGTCGTTCCCGGGGCAGTTCCGCAACTGGTTCTACGCGCTGCTGGCGATGAGCACGATGATGACGGGGCGGGCGCCGTTCAAGACATTGCTCGGCCATGCCCTGGTGCGCGACCAGAAGGGCCACCCGATGCACAAGGCGTCGGGCAACTCGATCCCCTTCGAGGGGGCGACCGACACCGGCTACACCTTGTTTCACGACCGCGACCCCAAGCTCAAGCCGGAGGCCCAGGCTCACCGCGACCTGCCCGAGGGCTGGCTGCCGGGAACGGTCCGTGAAGAGACGATGACGCTGGACAACCGGCCGCGCCTGGTAGTGGCGGCCAACTATCCCCCGATGGGGGCGGACGAGATCCGCTGGCTGTACTGCCGGCACAACCCGGTCGTCAACATCAACTTCGGCCCCGGCCCGGCCGAGGAGCTGCGCAGCCGGTTTTTGTTAAAACTGTGGAACACCTACGCCTTCTTCTGTAATCTCGCGCGGCTCGACAAGTTCGATCCAGCGGCGCCGCAGGTGCCGGTGAAGGACCGGCCCGACATCGACCGCTGGATTCTCTCGGACCTGCAGAAGCTGATCGCCAAGGCCTGCGAGAGCTTCGAGGACTTCAACGTGATGGCCTTCTGCCTGGAGGCCGAGAAGTTCGTTGATGACAGCCTGAGCAACTGGTACGTCCGTCGCAACCGCCGCCGCTTCTGGAAGGGCGAGAAGGGTCCCGACAAGGATGCCGCCTATCAGACCCTTTACGAGGTGCTGTTGACGCTGACGAAACTATTCGCGCCGGTGGTGCCGTTCCTGGCCGAGACGATGTACCAGAACCTCGTGCCGGGCGCGAAGGAGCGCGGCGACAGCGTCCACCTGTGCCCGTACCCGCAGGTGAATGAGGCCCTGCAGGACGACACGCTCTCGGCGGACATGGACGCCCTGCTCGACCTCGTGTCGCTCGGCTCCGCGGCGCGCAACACGGTCAAGATCAAGGTGCGCCAGCCGCTCGCCGAGTTGAGGGTGCAGACGGGCCAGGAGAGCGTGCGCCGTGCGGTCGAGCGCTTCGGCGATCAGGTCCGCGAGGAATTGAACCTCAAGCGGGTCACTCTGCACGATGGCAACGAGTCACTGCTGCGCGACGAGGTGCGGCCTAACATGAAGACGTTGGGGCCGAAGTTCGGCGCTCGTCTCAAGGAGGTAGTCGCGGCGCTGGCGGCAGCACACCCAACGGAGATCGCGGCAAAGGTCAGTGCCGGCGCGCCGTTTGAGTTGCCATGCCCCGGCGGCGCGGTAATGTTGGAGCCGACGGACGTGCTTGTGCAATGTCGGGCGGCGGAGGGCTGGGCCGGCCTGGTGGATGACAAGACGCAGGTTGCTCTTGATACCCGTATCACAGCAGAACTGGCCCGCGAGGGGATGGCGCGCGAAGTCGTGCGGCACGTCCAACAGGCCCGCAAGGACGCCGGCCTGGAGATCGAGGATCGCATCGTCCTGTACCTCGCCACGGACAACGCGGAGTTGAAGCGGGCCATTGAGGAGCACCGGGAGTACATCGGCCGCGAGACGTTGGTGGCGGAGTGGGCGAGTCAACCGCTCGGCGAAGGAGCTTATCGAGCGAATGTCAAGGTGGACGGCAAGCCGCTGACGATTGAGTTGCGAAAACAGGTCCGCTAGTGCAGGATCTGGCGAGGTGTTGGCGACCGGCCGGCGTCAGTCGGCTGGTAAGGCATGCCCACCAGCCAGCTAACGCTGGCCGTTCGCCTCCGCTTGGCAATTGCTCAGGCCGGAATCGTCGCTGAGGCCCGCCGCGGCGGGCCTCATCCGGAGGGCCATCGTGCAGCCGCTCAAGATCCTCTTCCTCAGTGCCGAAGTCGCTCCCTTCGCCAAGGCCGGCGGTCTGGCCGACGTCTGCGGCTCACTGCC
>DASPXY010000974.1:0-6521 GCA_035637055.1 Gemmataceae bacterium
TCAGGCGTGCCGCGGTCGCGGGCACGCCGCTGGTGCCCTTGCCGCCGCCCGCGACAATTATCAGCTTGTCTGCTCTGGCCGCGTACGGGACGAGCAGACCACAGGCCACGACGAGAAGAATTCGACAAACCGGATGGCACATGGGGAACCTCATGCGGGGTAGGGTGGTGGGTCTTCGAGCGTCAATGTAACTCCGGCGCAACGCTTGGCAAGGACATTCCCGAGGAGATGCTGACCGCGGAGATGTGGAGATTGTAGAGAGGGGAAGACCGCTCGCAGAAGCTACTTGCAAGCCGAAGGCGCAAACATCCTGCCTCAAAAAGCGGGGGCAGGATTTTGCGCCGCTGTGACGGCAGGGGAGTGAGTCCCGACCACGGCGTAACGCCGCAGAATTCGCTACCTCCTGCGAGCGGTATGATGGTAATGTACCTTTCCTCGGAGCAGAGGAACAGGTCGGCAGGTTGGTGGAGCAGACCGGCAGGCCGGCAATCAGTTCGTCTACGTGCGGATCGAAGACCCGGTAGACCCGTTCCCACTGCCAAAGTGATGCCATGAACCTCGACCAGCGGCTGAACTTCGTGGCCGACAGATACCGATCCCTCGGGTTCAAGGTCGTCGTCCAACCGGGGCCGGAGGATCTACCCCCGTTCGCGAAGGATTTCAAAATCGATCTGGTTGCTACCAAGGATGATGGCTCCGCTCTGGTTTTGGCCAAGGGCAGTCCATCGGAGCTTGAAGCCGACCCCGAAGTGGCGCGGTATGCGGAGATCACGAACAACCAACCGGGTTGGCGATTCGATGTCTTCATCCTTGGGCCTGACCCTCAAGCGAACGTCGAAAAACGGGAGGCGAAGGAGCCACCGGAGGAAGAAATCCAGCGCTATCTGGACGGTGTCCAGCAGATGCTTCAGGCTGGGTTCGTCGCACAGTCTCTCGTTGCCGCGTGGGCCGCTTTAGAAGCAGCGATGCGCAGGAGATTGCGTTCGGGAGGGGAAGAGGCCGGTTGGGGAACATCTCCCCGAACGATGCTCAACGAACTCTACTCGGGGGGTATCCTTACGACGACTGTCCTTCGAGAACTTGAGGCACTTTTCCAGTTGAGAAACGTGATCGTTCACGGGTTTTCACCACCGGCCGTCGAGCCGAGGGCTGTGCAGTTCCTCGTCGATACGGCGCGGAGGCTCCTGACGGAATCACAGCTGGTAAAGCAACCTGCGTGACGAACAGCCGGCCAAGGAGGGCGAAAAGGTGCCAAGGGCGAAAAGGTGCCAGGAGGGCGAAAAGGAGGGCGAAAAGGTGCCAGGAACCAATTGCGGAGACTAATTATCCGCAATCGGTTCCTGGCACCTTTTCTGCATCAAACACTTGTGCGTAAATCACTTCGGATGGAAGTGCCATTCGTTCCTGGCACCTTTTCTGCACCCATTCGTTCCTGGCACCTTTTCTGCACCTTTTCTGCACCTCTCCCGGCGACGGTTTGCGGCCCTCGGCGACACGGCAGCTGGTTAGGCGGATGCCCTCTCCAAGTCGGTCACGAACAGCCGGCTCCGCCTCCTGAGAGCCTTCAGCACCGCCTGCGGTTCCGCGGTCCCTTCCCGCACCGACCGCAACTCTGCGGCGGTGATGCCGACCGCCTGGAGGAACTTGACCTCGCCATGCGGCGTATCGATGACACCCAACACGGGGTCGGTGGCGAACACCAGGCCGACGATGTCGGTCACCGTCTCCAGGCGGATCGGTCCCTTGGCGTCCAGCCAGTGGTAGTCGTCGAACCCGTTGCCGGTCTTGAACACGTAGCGGGCCAAGTTCTGGAGCAGGCTGATCACCCATACCGGATTATCTCCGTCCCCGGCGAACGGCTTGAGGCGGAAGGTTAGCTCGAAGCCGTAGCCGCTGTACTCCCCGCCGGCGGCCTCCTCGTCGTAGTGCAGGCAGGAGAAGCCGTAGGTGATGTAGTGGTAGTGCCAGCCCCGGCCCGCGTGGCAGCGGTAGACACTGATACCGTCGATCGGGTCGTCCCCGCCCGCGGCGTAGTGGGGCACCGCGGCGAAGTGCGCCGGCTCGACGCCGGGGTAGACCTCTGCCAGCCGCCGGTCGATGGCTTCCCAGCCCGGAACTGAGTCTCCGCGGCCGAACCGCTTGCGATACTCTCTGAGGTTCATACACCCCTCATCGCTGGCCGAACTATGTACTTCTGTTGCGCGCAGGTTGCATAAGCACCGAATAACACCCGGCCCGAAACGCAACTGCGGTGGTTGCATATTACCCAGACGGTTATCCCGCCGTCAATCCCCTAACTCTCATTTTCCGCAGGAGTTACAGACTCCCTCCGCCAGCTGCCCTGCCGTGCTTATGCAACTGGCGGGGTTGCAGAACGCCCCCAGATCGACCAGCCACAAGCCCAACTTGTCGACGCCAGGTCTTCTCACCCCTCCAGCGGGAAGACATCGTCCAACGGCACCTCCCACTGCCCAAGGCCGACGCTCACCACCGCCAGGTTCCGCTTGAAATCGATGCGTACCAATCGCCCCGGTTTGTCGAAGCGCGGCACGCGCACCGGGTCGTTCGGCTTGAGCCGCAAGCGGGCTTCGCGCAAAGCTGCCGCCTCCTCGGCCTCGCGCTGCACCAGCAGCATCTTCTGGCGGTATTCCTCACGCTGCCGCTCCGCCTCGTGCTGCGCCACCAGCGCCTCCTCGCGTGCCTTCTCCGCCTCGGCCCGCATCTCTTGCAACTGGGCCATCTCCGGCGCCCGTCGCTGGCGTCGCTTCAGGTAGCGGTGGGCGCGCTTGAGCAGAGTGCGCGGCAACTTCAGCCGCCGCGCGATCTTGAGGGCGTTGCTCATGCCGAACTGGCCGATGTGCAGTCGATACGTTGGCCGCAGCGTCTCGACGTCGAACTCGACCGCTGCGTTCTCCGCCCGCTCATTGTTGAAAGCATACGTTTTGAGGTCGCCAAGGTGGGTGGTGACCATGCCGCGACAACCAAGATCATCGAGTTGATCGAGGATCGCCCGCCCGAGGGCGGCCCCTTCGGTTGGATCGGTGCCGGCGCCCAACTCGTCGAGCAGCACCAGGCTCTGCGCGTCGGCCGTTTTCAGGATACCGGCGATCCGCGAGATATGCGAACTGAACGTGCTCAGCGACTGTTCCAAACTCTGCTCATCGCCGATATCGGCCAGGATCTGGTGAAAAACCGGAACCACGCTGCCGTCGCCTGCGGGGATATGCATACCGGATTGAGCCATCAGGCACAGCAGCCCCGTCGTCTTGAGCGTCACCGTTTTGCCGCCCGTGTTCGGCCCGGTGATGATCAGCAGATGGAACTGATAGCCGAGTCGAACGTCGATGGGCACCACTTCCCGAGGGGCGAGGGACGAGGATCGAGGATTGAGGATCGAGGATTGAGGATTGAGGATCGAGGGAGCCGCGTCAGCGCCGCCCGCTCCTGGCTCGGCTTGTTCGATCCTCGATCCTCGATCCTCAATCCTCGATCCTCGATCTCCCGAGTGGAAAAGGTGTTCGAGAATGGGATGTCGGGCCATGCGGAGCCAGAGACGGCCCTCGGTGTTGATGTCGGGCGGGGCCATCGCGTAATCGCGACTGAAGCGGGCGCGGGCGGTGACGAAGTCCAGGCGAGCAATCGTGTCGATGGCCGTGCTGAGCGGCCGCGCTACCTTGCCGACGTCGGCGCTCAGGCGGCGCAAGATGCGGCGAATCTCGCGGTCTTCCTCGCCCTTGAGGACGGTACGCTCGGCGCTGAGGTTGGCGACGCCGGTCGGCTCGACGAAAATGGTTTCGCCCGTGCTGCTGGTGCGGTGAACGACGCCGGGCACTTTCTGGCGATGATTGATGGCGACGGGCAGGACGTAATGATCGCCGCTGACGGTGGCGTTGGGATAGCGGAGAATCTTGCGGAGTTCGGGATCGCGGAGGAGGCGTTTGATTTGCTGCTGCACGCGCTCATCGACGTCGGCGAGCTGGCTGCGGATTTTCGCCAGCTCCGGACTGGCCATGTCGAGGACATGACCGCGCCCGTCAATGCAGCCGGTGATCGTTTTCGCGACGATGCCCAGATCCTCGACCAGCGTCAGCAACTCGATCAAACGCTGACAGCGTTCGCTGAGGCGCATCCGATAGCGATAGATGTTGCCGGTGCAGGTGAGCGTGTCGGCGACCTGCAAGAGTTGATCGGCGGTGAGCATCGAGCCGATGGCCGCCCGGCGTGCGAGGAGGCGCACGTCATGCAGACCGCCGAAGGGCGGCGCCTGGCCCATCGCCAGCGCCTCGACCATCTCGCTAACGAGGGCGATCTCGGCGCGGATCCTGTCCGGGTCGGTCGAAGGCTCGGCCTGGCGCGCCAGATCCTTGCCGAGCGAACTGGCGGCGTAGCCGGCGAGCAGTTCGCGGACCTTGTTGAACTCCAGCAGTTCCAGCGTATGTGCGTCCATCAGTACGTCGCTCATGCCTCCCAGACAACGCCGCGAACAGCCAGGTTCGCGAGCTGCGGTCGGTGTTCCTGAATTGTAACGCAGGTCGCCGATTCTGCCCACCGGCTGACCTTGACAGCCGAGCCTGCCGCGGGAACCATCAAGTGTCCCAGCAGGAGCAAGAGGCCACAGGAGATCCGTCATGCCGCAAGCGAAGCGTCAGCAGAAGTCCGTCTACAGCGTCCATCCCGGCGTCGCGATGATCCAAAAGTGGATCGTCGAACTCCCTGATAAGACGGGGAAGACCCTGGAGCAATGGATCGCCTTTATCCGCAAGTCCGGTCCGGCCGACCTGAAGGCGCGGCGCGCGTGGCTCAAGGAAGAACACGGCCTGGGCACCAATACCGCCTGGTGGCTGGCGGAACGAGCCGAGGGGACCGGCGCCATGGGCCTTGCGGAGGAGGATCCCGAGACGTACCTGCAGATGGCCGGGCAGTACGTCGAGGCGATGTTCGCGGGCGGCAAGGCGGGGTTGCGGCCGCTCTATGACGAGCTGCTGCACCTCGGTCTGGAGGTGGCGGACGATGTCAAGGCGTGCCCCTGCAAAACGATCGTGCCGCTGTATCGCAACCACGTCTTCGCCCAGATCAAGCCGGCGACCCGCACGCGCATCGACCTGGGCCTGGCCTTGGGAAAGGCGAAGGGCAAGTTGCCCGCCCGCCTGATCGACACTGGCGGCCTGGCGAAGAAGGACCGCATTACGCATCGCATCCCGATCAGCAGAGTCGAGGACATCGACGACGAGGTCAAACGCTGGCTGAGAGCAGCCTACGACCTCGACGCCTGACGCTCGGACAGGCGGAAAAAAGGAAAACTGTTCAGAATTTACTGCTGAAAATTCCCCCTGTGAGGGGGGCTTGACGGTCGGCAAAGCAAAGCCTGCTCTGCCTGGGGAGGTGCCACCCGCAGAGCCAGGAGCCCGTTGCAAAACCCCTCCCCCAGCCCCTCCCCGCCACGGAGAGGGGAGAGTTTGCTGGCTTGCCCCCCTCTCCGCTGCGGGGAGGGGCTGGGGGAGGGGTTTTGCAACGGGCTGCCAGGAGGCTCCGCGCTGGCTCAGGCTGCTATCCCGCTGCTGCGCGCACTCCTGCACCCACGCCCCAAGATCCTGCTGCCACCGGAATGACACAGCGGGAACTCCAGGCGCGCGCGGCTTGCCCCGGCGTCCGCGGTGGGGGATAATGTGGGGAATTAACGACGACCGCAAGCACGGCATCGTATGCCTTCAGGTCAAGTCCCACATGCGGGAGGACTCAAGATGGCTTTTCTCAGCGTGAGCTACGGGAATGAACCGGGTCGGACGATCCCCCTCGATGGCGCTCGCGTCGTCCTGGGTCGAGCGACCGAGTGCGACGTGGTCCTCGACCTCCCCTCCGCCAGTCGGCTGCACGCCTGCGTCGTGCGCGAGAAGAACGCCTATTATCTGGAGGATCTCAACAGCCGCCACGGCACCTTCCTCAATGGCGAGCGGCTGCAGGGGCGGGCGCGGCTCAGGGACAAGGACCGTATCACGATCGCCGACCGGGATCTGACCTTCCACGAGGGCACGCCGCAAGCACCGCCTCCGACGGATAAAACCGCCGTGGACGCTCCGCTCGTGGAGAGTTCACGCCCGAGTCCGCCATCCAAGGAACACAGTTCGGACCTGCGATCGGCGGCTCAGATCCAGCGCGCGCTGCTCCTCGGGCGGCCGACCATCGACCTGAAATCGCAGCTGCGCGCCGACGCCATCTCCATCCCTGCGCTGGCGGTCGGCGGCGATTTCTATGACTTCTTCGCGTACGACCAGGTGCTGGACATGGTCATCGGCGACGTGATGGGCAAGGGCGTGCAGGCGGCGCTGGTAGGGGCTGCCACGCGGCTGCATTTGCTGCGCGCCATCAATAACTTGCTGGCGTCCAATCCCGGCCGCTTGCCCGAGCCGAAAGACATTCTCGGCCTTGTGGTCGCCGACGTTTACCAGCATTTCACCGACATCGGCACCTTCGTGACCCTGTGCTACGCGCGCTTCGACCTGGGGGAGCGTCGGGTTCAGATC